>USDU01000122.1 GCA_900553635.1 uncultured Lachnospiraceae bacterium
CTGCTCCATGCGAGACGCCTTAAGCCTTCTGGATCAGTGTATTGCCTTTTATCTGAATCAGAAGCTGACCTACGACCACGTCCTGGACGTGCTGGGAGCCGTGGATACCGAAGTTTACAGCAAGCTGCTCCGAATGACCCTGAACCGGGATCTGCCCGGCGTTATGGCGGAAATTGAGGAGCTGGTGATTCAGGGCCGGGAGCTGGGGCAGTTCGTGAGCGATTTCACCTGGTATCTGCGCAATCTGCTTTTGTTAAAAAGCAATGATAATATGGAAGATATTCTGGATGTGTCCACCGAGAACCTGGCCCGCCTGAAGGAAGAAGCCCTGCAGATCGAGGACGACACCCTGATGCGCTATATCCGTATTTTCTCGGAGTTGGGCGGACAGATCCGCTATGCGTCCCAGAAGCGGGTTCAGGTGGAGGTGGCCTTTATCAAGCTGTGCCGTCCCGCCATGGAGACGAAGACAGACGTGCTCCTGGATCGCATCCGCGTGCTGGAACAGGAGTTCGAGGCGAAGATGGAAGAACTGGAAAGCGGAGCCATTTCCTACGGAGGCGGCTGGCAAAATGGAGCGCCCGCAAGTGCCCCGGCAGAGCCGAAGAAACCTGTGCCTGCGTCTCCGGCGCCCAAGTCCCTGCCCGAAGACGTACAGAATGTGGTAAAGAATTGGCACAACGTGCTGAACCGCCTGCACCCGCTCCTGCGCACCTACTTAAAGGACGCGCAGCTGAAAGCAGTCGGCGACGGGAAGCTTGGCATCATCGCGGCCACGCCCACCGGCGAGGCTTTCCTGAAGGAGACCCGTCACATTCAGGAGATTAAAAACGTGATCTTACAGGATACCGGAAAGGACATGGAGATTCTGGTAGCCTGTATGGAAAATGACCCCCACGCGGAAGTGGGAGCGATTGATATCGAACAGGTCATTCATACAGAAATAGAATTTGAAGACGAATAAGGAGGAGTAAAAAAATGGCAAAAAGAGGTGGATTTCCGGGAGGCATGGGCATGCCCGGCAATATGAACAACCTGATGAAGCAGGCCCAGAAGATGCAGCGCCAGATGGAGGAGAACCAGAAGGCTCTGGACGAGAAGGAGTACACTGCGGCAGCAGGCGGCGGAGCAGTCGAGGTCAAGATGACCGGTAAGAAAGAGATCACAAAAGTGACAATCGATCCGGATGCTATTGATCCCGAAGATGTGGAGACTCTGGAAGAAATGATCCAGATCGCAGTAAATCAAGTGCTGCGCCAGCAGGAAGAGGATTCCGCGTCCATGATGTCCGGCCTGACCGGCGGTCTTGGCGGAGGCTTTCCGTTCTAATGGACTATTACAGCAGTCAAATCAGTAAATTAATTGAGCAGCTGTCGAGTCTTCCGGGAATCGGCGGCAAGACGGCTCAGCGGCTGGCCTTTCATATTGTGAATATGCCCCTAGAGAAGGTGCAGGCATTGTCTGATTCCATCATCAACGCCAAGAAAAATGTCCGTTATTGTAAAGAATGCTTTACCATGACGGATCAGGAGCTCTGCCCCATTTGCGCGAACCCCAAGCGGAACCATAAGGTCATCATGGTGGTGGAGAATACCCGGGATCTGGCCGCCTACGAGAAGACCGGCAAATACGACGGCGTCTATCATGTGCTCCACGGAGCCATTTCCCCAATGCTTGGAATCGGCCCGGCAGATATCCGTCTCAAGGAGCTGATGACCAGACTGCAGGGAGATGTGGAAGAGGTCATCATCGCCACCAACTCCAGCCTGGAGGGGGAGACGACGGCCATGTATATCAGTAAGCTGATCAAACCGACCGGAATTAAGGTCAGCCGGATTGCCAGCGGCGTACCGGTGGGCGGCGATCTGGAATATATCGATGAGGTGACGCTGCTCCGGGCACTGGAGGGACGGGTGGAGCTGTAAAAATGCTGAATTTCAGACAAGAACTGACGGGAATTCACAAAGAACGGCTTGACCAGATCTGAAAGTGTCTGTATACTAAAAGAAGCAAAATTTAATTTCCAAAAATAAAATAAAGGTGGGACAAACATGACGAATTTAGAACTCCAGAAGACGGCGAATGAAGTCCGCAAGGATATCGTTACTGCCGTTCACAGCGCAAAGTCCGGACATCCGGGCGGATCTCTGTCAGCAGCAGACATGTTTACATATCTGTATTTTGAAGAGATGAACATCGATCCGAAGGATCCGAAGAAGGCAGACAGAGACCGTTTCGTACTTTCTAAGGGTCACACAGCTCCGGGCCTGTATTCCGTTCTTGCTGAGAGAGGATTTTTCCCGAAGGAGGATTTGGTTACCTTAAGACACGTAGGCTCACATCTTCAGGGACATCCCTGTATGCAGCACACACCGGGTCTTGATATGTCCAGCGGATCTCTGGGACAGGGAATCTCCGCAGCAGTCGGCATGGCACTTTCCGCAAAGGTATCCGGCGACAGCTATCGTGTATACACACTGCTGGGCGACGGCGAGATCCAGGAGGGTCAGGTATGGGAGGCTTCCATGTTCGCAGGCGCGAAGCATCTGGACAACCTGTGCGTCATCGTAGATAACAACAATCTTCAGATTGACGGACCTATCGGCGAGGTAAACTCCCCGTATCCCATCGATGATAAATTCAAAGCGTTCAACTTCCATGTAATCAACATTGACGGTCACAACTTCGATGAGATCCGTATGGCTCTGAACGAAGCAAAGACCATCAAGGGTCAGCCCACAGCCATCATCATGAAGACGGTAAAGGGTAAGGGCGTGTCCTTTATGGAGAACAACGCGGGATGGCATGGTTCTGCTCCGAACGATGAGCAGTATGCAATCGCAATGGCAGATTTGGAGAAGGTAGGTGAAGCATTATGTCAGAAGTAAAGAAGGTCGCAACAAGAGAAAGCTATGGCAACGCGCTGAAGGAGCTCGGCGCTGAGAATCCGAACGTTCTGGTACTGGATGCTGACCTTGCCGGCGCAACCAAGACAGGCGTATTTAAGAAAGCATACCCGGATCGTTTCTTCGACTGCGGTATCGCAGAGGGCAATATGGTAGGTATCGCGGCAGGTCTTGCTACTACAGGCAAGATCCCGTTCTGCAGCACCTTTGCAATGTTCGCTGCCGGCCGTGCGTTCGAGCAGGTTCGTAACTCCGTAGGATATCCGCATCTGAATGTGAAGATTGCCGCTACTCATGCAGGAATTTCCGTAGGTGAGGATGGAGCTACCCATCAGTGCAACGAGGATATCGCTCTGATGCGTACAATTCCGGGCATGGTTGTCCTGAACCCGGCAGACGACGTAGAAGCAAGAGCAGCTGTAAAGGCAGCAGCTGAGTACGAGGGACCGGTATACCTGCGCTTTGGCAGACTGGCAGTTCCGGTATTCAATGATGAAGCAAACTATAAGTTTGAGATCGGAAAGGGCATCCTGTTAAGAGAGGGTACAGACCTTACCATCGTAGCTACAGGACTGTGCGTAAACAGCGCTCTGGAAGCAGCTGAGAAGCTGGCTGCAGAGGGCATTTCCGCAGAGGTAATCAATATCCACACCATCAAGCCGCTGGACGAGGAGATCATCCTGAAGTCCGCAAAGAAGACCGGCAAGGTAGTAACCGCAGAAGAGCATTCTGTGATCGGCGGCCTTGGCAGCGCTGTTTGCGACGTACTTAGTGAGAAGCTTCCGACTCCGGTGAAGAAGATTGGCGTATATGACGTATTCGGCGAGTCCGGCCCGGCAGTAAAGCTGCTTGAGAAGTACAAGCTGGATGGCGCTGGCGTATACGAGCAGATCAAAGACTGGCTGAAATAAGGAAAAAGTAATAGTGTAAGTTTACAGGAGGCAGGCGTTCGAAGAGGACGTCTGCCTTTTTGTACTGAAATAAGTAATTCCGATAGAATTCCCTATTCCATAAAAAATATTATCGCACTCGGCGTAGTGGCAGATGGCTGCCAACGGCACATTTTTTTAAAACAGGAAATCACCTGATATACAGGCGGGATTCTATTTCCAGACTGTCGAAAAAAATTCCGAATCCCTCGACACCATCCGCCACACCTCGCGCCCGGTCTGTGTTACCATGCAGAAAATGAGCGGGCAATTACCCCCGGGGCGGTCCGGGATGCTCAAATTCATGAGAAAACAGAGGTAATGAGGTGAGTGTATGATTGAGTTCGTTTACAGAGAAAATGCGAAAGAAACGGGGCCGGAGCGGAAAATTGAGCTGCCGAAAAATGTGCGCCAGATAGGCGATCCGGAGGACAGACGTAAAATATATATAGAAGATTATGTGATTACCTATCTGCGGCGGCTGGCGGGAGAGGAGACGCTGAACAGCCGGGTAGCGATACTGCTTGGCCATTCCGAGCAGATGGACGGGCTTCCCTATCTGTTCATCCGGGGCGCTGTGGGCCTGAAGAAGCTGGAGTACACAGAAAACGGCATTCCCTTCACCGATGAGATCTGGGCGGAAGTGTACGGAGCCATGAAGGAGTACTTCGCGGATCTGGACATCCTGGGCTGGTATCTTTCCCTGCCCGGCTATCCCATGGAGCTTGGTCCGGAGCTTCTGAAAATTCATGTGAATTATTTCGGCGGTGTGGACAAGGTGCTGCTGGTGTCGGACTCTTCGGACGAGGCAGCAGATTTCTTTGCCTATGAAAATGGAAAACTGACGCGTCAGCGTGGCTATACGATATTCTATGAGCGCAACGAAGCCATGCAGCGCTACATGATTGAGACAGGGGATGGCGAAAGCATCGACGAAAAAGAACACTTTGAGGATCGGGCCATCAAGAGCTTTCGGACCATCGTGCAGGAGAAAAAGGAGCAGTCCGGCCAGAAGCGGGTCATGACCTTCCTGTACATGGCCAGCACCTTTTTGGTGATGGTAGTGCTGGTCATCGGGATTACTCTTATCAATAATTATGAGAAAATGACCGGACTGGAGACAGCCCTGCGGGAACTGACGGATTCGCTGGAGCAGCAGGACACGGAGCTGAAAGCGGCCTATGCGGATCTGGGACAGGCTGAAGACGGGACGGCTCAGGATGGAACTGCGGCTGAGGAAAATCGGGTCGGAACAACGGTGGAGGACGCGGAGTCAGACGGGAAAACGGCTGCGCCGGAACAGGCGGATTCAGCAGACTTGGCAGAAGCTACAGAGGAGGCAGATAATGCAGCGGATTCCCAGGAGCAGGGCAATACCCAGGCAGAATCAGCGGATGACACAGCAGCCGCGCCTGCCACGTCAGAAGCAGTCACCTCCACCCCGGAGAGCTACACCGTCCGCAAGGGCGATACCCTCCTGAAAATCAGTCGCCAGATTTATGGCCGCGACGATGAAATCGATGCCATCTGCAGCCTGAACGGTATCGAGGACAGCGACCGGATACTGGAGGGACAAAAACTTTTGCTTCCCTAATGGATCTGTGCTATCATAGCATAAAAAGAGACACAGTCCGGAATGCCGGAGAAAGCGCCGGACAGTCACAGGATTGCAAAGGATAACAGCCCATGGCCAATATAACAAAGCTTTATGATACGCCGCCCTACCAGGAGCAGGACAGCGATTCCAAGGATTATAAGAAAAAACTGCTTCGGCATCGGGCAGGAAAAGGCGCGAAATACCTGATTGGCGCCGTCGTCGTATTGTGCGGCTGCCTGGTGTTCAACGTCTGGTCCCGGAACAAGACCTACACCACCTATGAGACCGCAGCGACAGTAGAACATAGCAGCACCGTAAATACTTTGTATACAGAATACAATGGCAAGCTTCTGAAATACAGCAAGGACGGCATTTCCTGCATCGCTTCCAATAACGAAGCCGTCTGGAGCCAGACCTACAACATGCAGAATCCCATGGTGGATATCTGCCAGAGCGCGGTCGCCGTAGCGGATCAACAGGGCAACACCGTATACGTCTTTGACGCCCAGGGCGCGGTCACCGAGATCAGCACCCTGCTTCCGATCCAGCAGATCAGCGTCTCCGCCCAGGGCGTAACAGCCATTTTACTGAACGACAGCACTGTATCCTGGATTTATCTCTATGATAAAGAAGGCAACAAGCTGGCAGAATCCCGCTGCAGTCTCGATGAGACCGGCCAGCCCATTTCCATCGGCATTTCCCCGGACGGAGCCAAGCTGGCGGTGTCCTATCTGCAGGTACAGGAGGGAGCGGCGGCCAGCTGCGTGGTATTTTACAACTTCGGTTCCGTAGGAAGCAACTTTGTGGACAAAATCGTTTCTTCCAAGGTGTATGCGGACACGGTCATCCCCCGGGTCAAATACATCGGCAAATCCACCTGCGCGGCCATTTCCGATCAGGGAATCATCTATTATGAAGGCGCGGAGATTCCGGAGGAGAAAAATGCAGTCACTGTGGATTCTGAAATAGAAAGTATTTTCTGGGGGGACGGTCGTATCGGCATCGTTACGCTGGGCGACGACACTACCGAGGAGGTGGAAGAGGAAACCGGCAGATATCAGGTGGACATCTATGATGCCTCTGGCAGACAGATCCTGTCCCAGAAGACGGACCTGGAATACAGCCAGGTAAAACTGTCTGGCAAATATCTGATTTTATATAATGAAAATGAATGCGAGATCTACAGCGAAAAGGGTGTCCTGAAATACAAGGGCTCTTTCGACAGCGTCATTGCGGATCTATATAAGGGAAATGGACGGAATAAATTCGTCCTGGTATTCTCAGACCGGACGGAAACCATCCGCTTACGGTAATAGTCATAAAGAAAAGTAAAAGAGCCTCGGCAAAAACAGATGCCGGGGCGCTCTGCTATCATAACAAAGGAGAAATATTATGAACTGGTTACTGCCCGCAGTAGGCTTATTTATCATATTATCCGCATGGGACGGACACCACAAAGGCTTCATCCGGAAAATCGTAGGCGTGCTGAGCCTGGCGCTGACCCTGATTATCACCTCGGTGGTATCGCCCTATCTTCATGTCTTCCTGAAAGAAAGCACCGGTCTGTACGGCTTCCTTCAGAATAGCATAGAAGGAAGCGACATGGAATTACTTGACGCGCTTCGCGTTCTCGGTATGGAAAATGCGGTAAGCGGTTATCTGGCAGACGAGATCCTGCGCTGGGCCGCCTTCCTGATTGCACTGCTTCTGGCAGGCGTTCTGATCCGCGGTATCGTATTCTCCCTTGGCATTGTGTCCCACCTGCCGATCCTCCACGGCCTCAACAAAACTGCGGGTCTGCTCCTGGGCTTCGCGGAGGGCGTGGTGCTGGTCTGGATATTCTTTGTGGTCATCACCGTATGTGCGTCCACCAGTGCCGGCGGCCAGCTCCTAAAAATGACTGCCCAGAGCAGTATCCTGTCCTGGCTCTACCGCAACAATCTGCTCCTGAATTGGCTGAGCTTGTAAAAATAGCTTAAAATCAAGGAAAAACAGGCTTTTTTCATCTGTGGAGCCGGGAATTGTACCTTCTGTAGAAAAAATATTAAAAATTTTAAAAAAAGGTGTTGACATTCTCTTGCACCCGTGATAAAGTATAGAAGCTGTCGCGAGGGACAGCGGTTCACTTCAAAGCGAATCAAAGAACTTCAAAAACTTCTTCAAAAAAAGTTAAAAAAGTTCTTGACAAGCGAGAATGAATGTGATAAGATAGTCAAG
>USDU01000123.1 GCA_900553635.1 uncultured Lachnospiraceae bacterium
CCGTGGTAAAGATGGTCTTGAAGCCGGTCAGGTGAGTGCCGCCCTCAGCATTGTAAATATTGTTACAGAAACCCAGGACGTTCTCATGAAACTCATTCACATACTGGAACGCACCCTCAACTACAATGCCCTCGGACTCGCCCTTGAAATAAACAACCTCGTGAACGGTCTCCTTGTTCTTATTCAGGTCCTCCACGAAGCCGATGATGCCATTTTCCTCATGGTACTCCACATGCTCGACCTCGTCGCCTCTGCGATCTTCGAAGATAATCGTCAGCTCCGGGTTCAGATAAGCAGTCTCGTGGAGACGGCTCTTGACCTCCTCCGCCTGAAAACGGGTCTTCTCGAAGATCTCTGGATCCGGCAGAAAATTAATCTTCGTTCCGGTCTCGCGGGTGCGGCGAAGCTTCGGAAGCAGGCCTTCCTCCAGTTCAATGGTGGGGATACCCCGCTCGTAATGATCGTGATGTACGCAGCCGTCCCTGCTGATTTCGATATCCAGGTATGTAGAAAGGGCATTGACAACAGAGGAACCCACACCGTGGAGACCGCCGCTGGTCTTGTATACAGAATCGTCGAATTTGCCTCCTGCGTGCAGGGTCGTGAATACCAGACGCTCCGCGGATACGCCCTTGGCGTGCATGTCCACGGGAATACCACGGCCATTGTCCGTCACAGTACAGGATCCGTCCTTCTCCAGATATACACTGATTTTCGAACAGAAGCCCGCCAGATGTTCGTCCACGGAATTGTCCACAATCTCATAGATCAGATGGTTCAGGCCCTTGCGGGACACGCTGCCAATATACATGCCGGGCCTTTTACGTACCGCCTCCAGTCCTTCCAGAACGGAGATGCTGCCTGCGTCGTAGGTTGTTTGATTTGCCATGTTGTTCACTCCTGATTTTATAGTCACGGGACGTCCCGTACAAATGTTCTGTTTTCAACTTTAATAGTATAACATACTCGTTTTGCTTTTACAAACCCATTTTTCTATTTTTCGTCTGAGTCTGTACAGGTAGATGCAGCTGCCCAGGGTTACGTAGATTTCCAGCAGACTGGAAATAATACCGACATAAATGTACAGAAAGACTCCTACGGCTGTCATAGATATCGCAATCCACTTTTCTATGCGAAACCCTGTCCCGTATTGTCGTTCCAGCAGAATAAGGAGACGCCTGATGCAGAACAGATATAGAATGGTTCCGCCCACGGACAGATATACGTGGATACGCGCCATAAGGGGAACCAGTCTCGTGCGATAGGGCAGACCAATTCCACACAGAAATACGGCCAGCGCCAGGCCTGTCAGCCATTCCTGCGTCCTGTCTGCGCATTTTGCCAGCTCCGCTGTTTCTTCTATATACAAATACAGATAGCTTCCCACCAGCGCACCCCAGAGCAGGAAACATATCCGCCTGCTGCCTCGATTACCCAGAACTGAAAAATTCGTCTCTGTAAGTCCACGGCCTCTGGCCAGCGGTATGGTCAGCACAATGATAAATAGTATGATAAGGACTTCATATCTTCGTTTCATGCCCTTAGTTTCTCTGCAAGGAACCGTTCCTATGCAGGTACTATGCGAAATTCACATCGAACCGCCGCACAATAGCATGTAGTTCTCACATTTTTGAATTTTGGCAACAAAAAAACCCTTGAAATTCAAGGGTTTTCTAGCAGTCGATAGGGGAATCGAACCCCTGTTTTCGCCGTGAGAGGGCGACGTCTTAACCGCTTGACCAATCGACCATTTTCTCTTTCGCGCTTGCGACTTGTTTAGTATATAATAGTTTCCGGAGAAATGCAAGCACTTTTTTCACTTTTTCTTGTATTTTTACAAATACATTTTTAAACTATTTGTTTGATTTTCTGTCTTTCAGAAAAACAGAGCAGTAAAGTCTTACGGCTCTACTGCTCCATCTCTTTTCATCAGAATTAATCCTGAGCGATGATCTCTTTCTTGTTGTAAGATCCGCAGGACTTGCAAACACGATGAGGCATCATCAGGGCGCCGCATTTGCTGCACTTTACAAGATTCATTGCACTCATTTTCCAGTTTGCTCTTCTCTTATCTCTTCTACCTTTGGAAGATTTATTCTTAGGACAAATAGACATAGGTTACACCTCCTCTGATTTACTTACTGTTTTTAAAAATTTCGGCTATAACCGCCATTCTCGGATCCAACTCCACCGTATCACAGCCGCAGGGACCTTCATTCAGGTTCTTTCCGCATTTTCTGCAAATACCTTTGCAGTCCGGCTTGCAGAGGGTCTTCATGGGCCAGTTGACCAGAAGTTCTCCATACACCAGTTTGTCTGTGTCCAGGTTGTATCCATTGATAAAATCGGTTTCGTCCAGATCGTCGATTCTTCCTTCCGCAGAAAGCTTCATATCCACTTCCTTTTCAAAGGAAACGTCTATGGGCACCTCTACTTCCGTCAGACAGCGGTCACAGGGAATCTGCGCCTTCACCGCGAACTCACCCTCAATCAGCAATTTATCATTGCCGAGATTCGTAAGCACCAGTGTAAGCGGTCGTTCCTCCGTCAGGGGAAAGCTTCCCAGGCTTATGTCAAAAGACCGAAGCTCCGTCTCCACTGTCCTCTTAACCACTTTTTCCTCACAGGACAAAACATCTGTCAAATTGATCAGCATAGTTCTCTCCTAATGCACACTAGGCTATTATAACTACCCAGCAGTGGTTTGTCAAGTAATTTTCACTTACAACGGAAAATTATTTCTAATAAATTATTTTACCAGACGCTGTGTCTCACGGGCGATAGCCAGTTCCTCGTTGGTCGGGTAAATCATGACCTTAACCTTGGAGTTCGGAGTGGAGATCATCTGCACCTTACCGCGGCAGTTATTTGCCTCGTCGTCGATCTCTACGCCCAGATATCCCAGGTACTCACAGATCTTCTTACGGCTCTCGATATCGTTCTCGCCTACGCCTGCTGTAAATGCGATAGCGTCTACGCCGTTCATGGCTGCTGTGTACGCTCCGATGTACTTCGCTACACGGTAGATGAATGCATCCAGAGCTACCTGTGCATGATGGTTGCCTTCCTCTGCTGCCTTTCCTACATCACGGAAATCGCTGGAGATGCCGTCGCTCATGCCAAGGATACCGGACTTCTTGTTCAGAATATTCAGAACCTCATTGACGTCCTTGCCCTCTTTGTTGCAGATGAACTGAATAACAGCCGGATCTACATCGCCGCTTCTGGTACCCATAATCAGAC
This sequence comes from uncultured Lachnospiraceae bacterium, assembly GCA_900553635.1. Next base: position 3,244 of record USDU01000123.1, read on the forward strand.
CCTCAAGTGGGGTAAGACCCATGGAGGTATCTACACACTTGCCGCCGATGGATGCGGAGATACTTGCTCCGTTGCCCAGGTGACATACGATAACCTTGCCCTTTTCCGGGTCAAGCTCAGCGAACTTCAGAACCTCGCCGGATACGAACAGATGGCTGGTGCCATGGAAGCCGTAACGACGGATGCTGTATTTATCATAGTACTCATAGGGGATTGCATAGAGGTATGCCTTCTCCGGCATCTTCATACCGAATCCGGTATCCCATACTGCTACGTTCGGAGTTCCGGGCATAGCTGCCTCGCATGCCTCGATACCCATCAGGTTCGCCGGGTTATGCAGCGGTCCAAGGTCGAAGCACTCGCGGATTACGCGCTTTACGTCCTCGTCAACTACGATAGAATCGCTGTAAACCTTTCCGCCGTGCAGAACGCGGTGTCCGACTGCAGAGATCTCCTTGGTATCCTTGATTACACCGTACTCCGGATCTACCAGTGCCTGCATAACCAGCTTGATTGCTTCGGTATGTGCCGGCATAGCCTGCTCGATTACCATTTCCTTGCCGTTTGCCTTATGTGTCAGCTTGGAACCCTCGATTCCGATTCTCTCGCAGAGACCCTTTGCCATTACAGACTCATTCTCCATATCGATCAGCTGATATTTCAGAGAGGAGCTTCCGCAGTTGATTACTAAGATTTTCATAGCTATGTATTCTCCTTAATTCATATTTACTTCGCAGTGGCACTCATGAGCAGGCTCACTCGTGCGCGGGCTTCGCCCTATGTCATCTGTCTAAAGCTCATCTGCTCATGCAAGCATGACATCTGAGTTTTCGCCATCTGACGCACTGCTCATTGCCTTCGCGACTATTTTACGATCTCACCAAATACCTCGCGTCCGCAAGCTGCTGCGTTGGACTCGTCGGTATCGATGTGCATAGCCAGAGCGTACTTCGGGCTTACACGAACAACTACATCGCCGAATACCAGACTTCTGCCCTCGGTATCAATCTTTACGGATACAACATCCTTATCCTTTACGCCGAGCTTTTCAGCATCTTCCGGAGTTGCATGGATATGACGCTTTGCTGCGATTACGCCTTCCTTCAGCTCAACCTCGCCTGCCGGTCCTACCAGCTTACATGCGCCGCTGCCTGCAACATCGCCGGACTCGCGGATCGGAGCGTCTACGCCGATGGAACGCGCGTCTGTCAGGGACAGCTCTACCTGTGTCTCCGGACGAACCGGTCCCAGGATGGAAGCCTTCATCTCTTTCTTGCTTCCTACGATAGTTACCTTCTCTTCGCAGGCAAACTGACCCGGCTGGGACAGATCCTTCTTCTTGGTCAGCTCATGGCCCTTACCGAACAGAGTCTCCAGATCCTCCTGTGTTACATGTACGTGACGTGCTGAGGTTTCAACAACAAATTTCATGATACATTCTCCTTTTCTTGTAAATAATTTATTACAGTTCTATGAGCCGACAAAAGTTGTCCTTCGCCGGCTCACAGTACATTTCACAATGTACACCATAATTCTATCTCCATTTTAGGTGCTTTCGCTATATTTTGCAAGCCCTGACAGGAAATAATTTGTACTTTTAAGGGTACAAGGCTATGGTTTGCAGACGATACAGGAGAAAAACTTCTGCACATCATGCTCGCATGTAAGGGCAGAAATTTTTCTCCTGTATCCTCCTGCAAAGCAGGAGCCCACGCGTATGCGCGTGGGGTCTGCAAATTGTAGTAGTTTATCCATCCCCACTACCCTTCGATCTCAGCCACCAGAACACAGTTGGGCGTCTCTATGGAGATCGGTTTTCCCTTGGCCGTAAAATAGTTTTTGTCATAATGCACCTCAAAGGTGGTGATGGTATTGCTCTCATGGTTCAGTGACATGATGTGCTTATTATCCGGGAAAAAATCAATGGCCTTCGGGTAATCCCCGCTAATCGGCAGAATACAGATTTTCTCCAGCAGTCCGGTCTCTGTATCCACATGGAAAAGACCTGCCGTATTGTCCCCGGCATTGGTGCACAGAAGCTTCGTGTCATCTTTGGAGAACCGCAGGGCGCAGGCCGCGCTGGTGGCGGAATGGTAATCATTCAGCGTGGAAACCTTCTGAATCTCCTCAAATACCGGGTTCTTTCCGCTTCCGTCGTACCTGTAGACCGTAATATAATTCTTCAGCTCACTGATCACATAGGCAAATTTTCCGCTTCTGCTGAATTTGATGATCCGGGGCGCAGACTCCAGTTCACAGAACAGCAGATCCAAAAGCTCGATTTTACCGGTACGGTGATCAAATTTATAGATTTTGATCTGGTCGGTTCCCAGATCCACCGCGCAGAGATACTTTCCGTCCGGCGTCAGGTTCACGCAGTTTACATGGGGGCGGAAATTCCGCTCGGCCACGCTGCCCAGACCCTTATGGAATACCTCGTCAGTCATTTCTCCCACTGTACCGTCCTCATTGAGACGCATGACTGTCACTTTGCCGTCATGCCAGCCTGCCACGAACAGGTATCTGTCATCCTTATCCGTGGACAGATAACAGCCGCGCATGCCTTCGATGCTGGCGCAATTTAACGGAACCAGATCCCCGTCCGGCTGCACCGTAAAGGATCTCACGCCCTCGTCGGCGATGGAATACAGGAATTTTCCGTTGTGGGACATTTTGATATAAGAAGGATTGTTAATCGGGATAACCTTGCGCTCCTTCATGGTACCATTTTCCACGTCCAGATCAAAAAGATGAATCCCCACACTGTTGCCATGGGTATAAGTTCCCACATAAGCTACGTATTTTTTCTTATCCATAGTATGTCCTCCTTCTGCTTAGCGCTGACCAAGGTACGCCTTGAAAATATCCAGTGTCTTCTCCAGTTCGTCCTCTGTCATGGCTGCGGACAGGAACATAGCCTCAAACTGGGACGGTGCCAGATAAATGCTGTTCTGTATCATATAAGAGAAATACTCCCCGAATTTTGCCGTATCCGAGGTCTTTGCCTCCGCATAATTAGTCACCGGGCCGTCGGTAAAGAAGATACTTCCCAGAGAGCCGATATGGTTCACCACCCAGGGCTTGCCTGCCTCACGCACTGCCTCCTGCATACCCTCAAAGAATACATCCGCCTTATGGTTCAGTTCCTCGTAGAATTCCGGCGTCTCCTGTAAAAGCTTTAACTGAGCCAGTCCGGCCGCCATAGCCACCGGGTTGCCGCTTAAGGTTCCCGCCTGGTAAACCGGGCCGCTGGGAGCGATAAGCTTCATCACGTCTTTTCTGCCGCCGTAAGCGCCCACCGGCATACCGCCGCCGATGATCTTACCAAAGGTGGTCAGATCCGGCTCAATGTCAAAATACCCCTGGGCACCGGAGAGGCTCAGGCGGAAGCCTGTAATAACTTCATCGAAAATGAGCAGGCTTCCGTTCTCATTACAGAGTCTGCGAAGCCCCTGAAGGAAGCCCTTCTTCGGAAGCACCACGCCCATATTGGCCGCCACCGGCTCTACGATGACTGCCGCTACCTCGCCCTTGAACTGGTCAAAAATGGCCTGTACGCTGTCCAGATCGTTGTATACTGCCGTCAGCGTATCCTGGGTACAGCCTGCCGGAACGCCCGCACTGTCCAGAATTCCCGCGGTCATGACTCCGGATCCTGCCTTTACCAGCATGGCGTCGCTGTGGCCGTGATAGCAGCCCGCGAATTTGATAATCTTATTGCGGCCGGTGAAACCTCTGGCCGCGCGGATAGCACTCATAACAGCCTCGGTACCGGAGTTTACCATACGAACCATTTCTATAGAAGGAACGATGCTGCAGATCAGCTCTGCCATCTCCACCTCCCGCTCGGTGGCCGCACCAAAGCTCAAGCCCTCCCGGCAGGCCTCCAGAACATCCGCCAATACCTTCGGATGATTGTGACCCAGGATCATAGGACCCCAGGATCCTACAAAGTCCAGATAGGTCTGACCGTCTGTGTCTGTCATATACGCGCCCTTTGCCGACGCGATAAACCGGGGCGTCTCACCGACAGAGCCAAAAGCCCGCACCGGCGAGTTTACGCCGCCGGGGATATGTTCTACTGCTTCTGCAAAGAGCATTTCTGATTTGTTCATTAGCCAATTCTCCCTTCGTCCATAAAGCCTGCAATCTCTTTTGCGAAATAGGTCAGGTACAGGTCTACGCCTGCCCGGTACGCGCTGGCCGCGGTCTCGCAGATGATGGAAGCC
>USDU01000124.1 GCA_900553635.1 uncultured Lachnospiraceae bacterium
ATGATGCCATGGAGGTATACGGATCCGACAAGCCGGATCTGCGTATCGATCTGGTAGTTCAGGACGCTACCGAGTGCCTGGCAGACTGCGGCTTCGGTCCCTTCGAGGGCCAGACCGTGAAGGCTGTGGTATTCAGTGATTTCAAGGCTACCCGTAAGGTTATTGACAAGATTTGTGCTGACACCGAGGTACAGACAGGCAATAAGGCATACTGGTTCCGTCTGGACGAAAATGGCGAGCTGGTAGGCGGTATCTCCAAGTTTGTCACCGAGCGCAAGGATCAGGTGGTTCAGGCACTGGGCCTGAAGCCGGGCGATTTCGTGGGTCTGACCGCAGGCAAGAAGCTGGCAGCTCAGAAGACCGCAGGCGCTCTGCGTAAAATCCTCGGCAATACCGTAGAGGGTCATATGACGAAGGAGTGCTACGAGTTCTGCTGGATCGTAGACTTCCCCATGTACGAGATTGGCGAGGAGTCCGGCGAGCTGGAATTCTGCCACAACCCGTTCTCTATGCCCCAGGGCGGCATGAAGGATCTGGAGGAGAAGGATCCTCTGGAGATCTACGCATACCAGTACGATCTGGTCTGCAACGGCGTAGAGCTGTCCTCCGGTGCAGTGCGTAACCACGATCCGGAGATCATGGTCAAGGCCTTCGAGCTGGTAGGCCTGGGCGAGGACGACGTGAAAGCCAAGTTCCCGGCCATGTACAACGCATTCTGCTACGGAGCTCCGCCCCACGCAGGCATCGCTCCCGGCGTAGACCGTATGGTCATGCTGCTGGCAGGTGAGGAGAGCATCCGCGAGATCATTCCGTTCCCGATGAATAAGACGGCACAGGATGTGATGATGGGCGCTCCGGCCACCGTAGATCCGAAGCAGCTGGCGGATGTGCATATCGCCATTGTGAAGGATGAGAAGGAAGAAAAAGAAGACTAATTTGCAGAGAAAGTTCTTGTCAAAATTGGTATAAATTGGTAAAATAACAGTGTCGATAAAGGGGATGCAGCGTAAAACAAGCGCGAATCCGGTCGGCACTGTTATTTTTTTACACGATATGCAGCGCGGGTTCTTCCGACGCTGTTCACGAAAGATAAAGGTCTGGATTTCAGTTCGAAATCAACACACCCAAAGTACGCCCAAGGGCGGAGCATGTAAAAACCAAGTATAAAACAGCTATTTTATGCCCTTGCAGGAGAAGCAAAATGTATGATGAAAAGGAGTAAAAGTAGTGAGCAAAAAGGAGAAGAAAAAAACACGTATGAAAAGAGCGAAGCAGAAGCGCTTAAAAAAGCTGACGAAAATGGAGTATGAATGGGAGAAAGAGTATTCCAGACGAAGTGGCTGGAAAGAAGGTTGGAAAGAAGATTGGAAAGAAGGCTGGAAAGAAGGGTGGATAAAGGGTCTGAAAGAAGGGCGAGACTTGTGTGTATTATCTCTGATCAAAAAGAAATATTGTAAAGGAAAGCCACTTGTTCAGATTGCGGATGAATTGGAAGAAGATGTTGAGGTCATCCGCCCGTTGTATGATTTGGTCGAAAAATACCCGGATAAGACAGCGGAAGAATTGTCAGAACTCTATGTGAAGCAGTGTTAAATAAAATGAAGTTGGAATCTCCCATCCTCTGAGGCAGCTCAAAGGGTGGGAGATTTTTCGGTTTTGGGACAGAATATTACATTTCACGCCATATATGTGCAATTCGCTCCAATTTGTGATGCAGGGAAGAAAAATATGTTAATATATGAGTAATGTTTTTACAGAATCACACACAAAGGAGCGGGGATATGAGAAAACACTTGCGAGGAAATCGTGGAACAAGATGGCTGGCGATTCTGCTGACGGCTGCGATGGTCGTGGGCAGCGTGGATGCGACGGTGCTGGCGGAAGCAGCTAAGGGCGCGGAGGAGCAGACTCTTCCGGTGGCGGAAGCGGGGACATCCGGGGACGCGAAAGATAAGGAAGAAACGCCGGCTGTGAAAACGGAAACGAGCGAAGAGGTGAAGAATCCGGAAGCGGCAGAGAACGCGCAGAGCGGAAAGGATGCGAATGCGCCGGAGACATCCGGGAACGCACAGACCGGAAAGGATGCGAATGCACCGGAGACATCCGGGAACGCGGAAAAAACGGGAGCAGACGAAAACTCAACGTCAGAAAACGGCGCTGGGGGGGTGTTATCAGAGCTTCAGGAAGCGCCGTTGGAAGTGGAGTTCCCGACGGAGACCATAGAGCTGGAATCGGAGTTTTCGGAAGAGTGGGATAATGATGAGCTGTTTGAGGGCTACGTATGGAAGCAGCTGTATGGAGATGAGGGTATCGCCACCTACGGTACGGTTGCGAGAAGCCATCTGAGTGAAGAAGAAAAAGCGGCTTACGATGTATTAAAGGACTGGATAAGAGAAATAGCGTGTAATGGAGGAAACGCAAGATTTTACGGTGAGATTACAATCAGTGGTTATATAGAAAACCCTAAGAGTTCCACAGTATTGGGAAAAATCTGGGACGCATTAAAGACGGATTGTCCCTATGAGTTGTACTGGTGGGACGGTGACTCTCTGGGGTGGCACACTGAAGGTGGCATGGATGAGAACGGAAAATATTATATCAAGGTGACCCAAATAGACATAGGTATTGCAAGTGATTACCAGGGAGATACCAACATTTATGTGGATGCGAAAAAAGCACAGGCAGTAGGCACAGCAGTAGCGAAAGCCAAGGAGATTGTTGAGGGCTTGAAAGATGACTCCGTCTATGAGCGTCTGAACGGCTACAAGAACGCAATTAAGGATTTGGCTTCCTATAATGCAAAGTTAAATGATTCAGACTATGTGCAACAGTTAATCAATGTCTTTGACAAAGATCCAAGCACAGCGACAGGCTACGAAGGCTATGCCAGAGCATTTCAGTATCTCTGTGATCTGGATGCAGGCGGGATTAAGTGTTATACGGTGAAAGGTACGATGCAGTATGCGAGACATACGGATTCGGGACCATTTACACATCAGAATATGACGTGGAACATTGTCAGACTGCGTAGGAAGAATTATCTGGTGGATGTGGTTACCTGTGATAGCAACGGCATTGCAGGCGCAATAGGTTATGAAGACGGCAAGGACAAGCTGTTTCTGGCTGGCGCTAAGAAAACGGATTCTGGAAACTATAGGAAGGAATTTACTAACCCCAACGACTATGTTTGGTATTCATATAATGGTGCTACCAAGAAAGCCTATACGGAAGCTGAACTGAATATCTCAAGTGAGGATTATGACGATAGTGAGCCTCTGCCGATTGAGAATGCCACGATAACCATTGCGGCTGGCACAGACATCCATGAGGACGAAACATTCACATACGACGCCCAGAACCATGACGTGGTAGTAACGCTTGGCGACGAAGAACTGGAGCCCGAATATGATTACACCCTGACCATCACAAAGGACGGAGAGAAATTTTCAGGCGCCATCCGGAATGCGGGAACCTATAAGATAACAGTGACCGGAAGCGGTGGTTATACCGGAAGTGTAGAGAAAACTGTTACCATTAAAAAGAGACCAGTGACGCCCAGTATCATAGAGAAAGCTGAGTATCTCACAAAGGCATATGACGGAACCAAGAGAGCTTATGCAAAACTTAACTATAGTGGGGAATGCCAGGAGTGGATGACATATTACATAAGCGCTGAATATGAAGATGCCAATGTGGGAACGGATAAGAATATTACAGTGAAAGTCCGTTTGAAGGACGAAATTGCAAATAATTACTATTTAACAACAGATACGTTAACAACAGATAAGGGCGTAATCACCAAGGGCGATCCGACCCTGAGATTCCGATACGGTGGAGGCGCATATGCCACAACATATACCTACAGTGGGGAAGCCCTGAGAAATCCGGAAGGAAATGAACTGATACTTACTAATGTTGATACCGGTGTTCAGATTATCACTCACGACGATTTGAAATTTACATGGTTCAAGGGAACCGATGAAAACGGAACGAAGCTGGAAGGAAACCCGGTGGATGCGGGAAGCTATTATCTGAAGGTTTCTGTAGCTGAGACGGAGAATTATAACGCGGCGTCCGCAGGAACAACGATCACAATTGAGCCGAAAAAGGTGGAGAATCCTGAGATTACAGTAACGCCGGATTCTTATGAGTACGACGGAGAAGAAAAGAAACCGACCGTAACAGTAAAAGATGGAGAAACGATAATTCCTTCAACGGAATATACAGTCTCTTATTCTGATAATAAAAATGTAGGAACTGCGACAGTAACCATTTCGAATAAAGAAGGCAGTAACTATGAGATAAGCGGAAACCGTAGTCAGACCTATACCATTACAAAAGTTGATAGCGCTAAGCTTACAGTGGTAAAACCGAAGGTTTCAGGGGTATACGGAACAAAAACAGGGGAGCTGGCGATTGCAGGCGGAAAGGTAACGACTGCGGACGGAAAAGAGATATCAGGAAACTGGGCTGTAACAGATACCGCGAGCCATGATATGGATAAGCTTTTACCCGTAGAGGGGACAGAGACCTGCACCCTGACATTTACACCGGAGGATACGAATTATCCGAACCTGACGGCAGAGGTGACTCCAAATATAACGGCGCGTTCGGTAAAGGTTCAGATTAATTCAGTCAGCAGAGCCTATAAGGCGGAAAATCCGACATTTACCTGGAGGGCAGTGACAGAAGAAGGCTTCCTTGCGCCTGTAGAAAATGACAATCTGGGTATCGACCTGACGACAAATGCAGATTCAAATTCTTCGGTCGGACAGTATGATATTACCGGCACTGCATCCAATCAGAATTATGACGTTACCATCGCGGGCGGCAAAAAGGCACTGACGATTACGAAAGCGGCGGCACCCGAGCCAACAAGGGTTGAAAAAAGTTATATCTATGCATCTGTTCCGAAGTACCTTGTGAGCATATACTTGAGCAAGGCAATGAATCTTCCGGCGGATTGTGGAGAGGTAACCTACACCTCAGGAGAATCGACGGGTGATATGAGTATACTGACGAGAACAGCAGTATATAACAGTACGTTTGAGTATGGTTTAAGAGATGATCTTACTGCAGACAAAATTGGGGCAACAGTGGTTGTGAAAGTATCCGTTCAGATGGAAAATTATGAAGACACATACTACGAGCTTACCATACAGATTGTGGATAAAAAGGACATAACCGGATCTGCCTCTGCGAAGAACAGCATCCGCTATGGTCAGACATTGAAAGATGTAGAACTGGCAGGTACTTTTACAGATGCGGAGAATACGGATATAACCCTGGCAGGCACATTTACCATATTAAACGGGGATAATATGCCTTCAGCCGGCACTGCTGAAGTACGGTGGACATTCACACCGACAGATAAGAAATACAAACCGGTGAACGGAACAACAAACATCACCGTGGAGAAAGCCACTCCGGAGCGTGCGGCAGCGCCGACGGCAGCTGCAGAGCTTACCTATGGACAGACCCTGGCAGACAGCACGCTGACGGGCGGAAAAGCAGTGAACCCGAATACGCAGGAGGAAGTGGCAGGCACCTGGAGCTGGGCAGATGACACAGTGAAACCGACGGTGGACAATCAGGGCTATCAGGTAGTATTTACACCGAATGATACAGCCAATTATAACCGTATCGAAGCGACGGTAGAGGTAACCGTGAAAAAGGCGGTTCCGACCATCAACGAAGCGCCGACGGCGTCCGACCTGACCTATGGACAGACCCTGTCTGAAAGCACACTAACAGGTGGGGCAGCAGATACAGATGGAACCTTTATCTGGGCAAAAGCTGATACCAGACCGGAGGTCAAGGACAGCAATGTCACCGAATATGAAGTAGTATTTACGCCGACAGATACAGTCAACTGGGAGAATGCGGCAGCACAGGCGAAGGTAAAGGTAAGCCCGAAGATCCTTACCTGGGACGGAAGCGCCCTGACAGTTCTGACCAAGCTGGCCGACGAAACGAAGGATGCCAGCCTTATCGGAGAACTGAAGGTCTCCGGTCTGCTGGACGGCGACGACGCAGGCCTGAGCTATGAGAGTCTGACTGCTGAGTTTGATACAGCGGAAGCAGGAACCGACAAGCAGGTAACCGTGACCATCGCAGGAGCGGCTCTGACGAATGCCAATTATGAGCTTCCGGCTGAGACTGCCTTTACGCTGAAGGGCTCCATCGAAAAGACTGCGGCTCTGCCGGGTCAGACAGGTCTCGGAAACGATTACCGTCTGGTTATGGGCGCAAAGGATGTAACCGAGGTAACGCCGGATCTGGCAAAGACAGAGAACCTGAACACACCGGAAAAGATCGTGGAATATCTGAAGAAGCTTCTGGTGGATTGTAAGATCGACGGAAAGAATCCGGCGAAGGAAAATACGGCTGTTTATGACGCAGTGCTGCTCTATAGCGCAGACGGCGGTGAAACCTGGATCCGCGCGACGGCAGACAACTTCCCGGCAGAGGGCGTCAAGGTGCTCCTGCCCTACCCGGAGGGCACCAACGCAGCCGATTACCGTTTCAGCGCGGTACACATGTTTGCAATGAACCGCGGCGCGTATAAGGCGGGCGATGTGGAGACTCCGGAGCTGACATTGACGAAGGATGGCATCACCATGACCCTGAAGAGCCTCTCCCCAATAGCCCTTTCCTGGGTAAAGGTGGAAAAAGCGCCCGAGACGAAGCCCGGAGATCATTCCGGCAGCAGCTCCGGCAGCGGAAATAAGAGCGGCGGAAGCAAGAGCAGCGGAAGCGCCGTCACAAGCGCAGCCACCGGCGACAGCAGCCAGCCTGTATTCTGGGGCGCAATGGCGTTGATTTGCCTGCTGAGCATCTCCATACTGCTTACAGCAGTACGCAGAAAACGCGGGCAGCGGACAGAGTAATACGAGGATAAGGGATTGAAAACCCGGTACAGGGCGTCTGAGGCATTACTGCTTCAGACGCCCTGTTTCTTTCGGAAGCTCTATGCGCGGATACTGCCGCAGCAGCTTTTCCAGCTCGTAGATAGCCGGGGTCAGAAATTTATTTTTGTGATAAACCAGTTTAAAGGTCCGGTTCCATTCCTGATTTTCAGGAGAAAAAATGCGGAGACGCTGATGACGGATTTCATGGTACATCAGACGCAGAGACATGACAGACAGAACCTTGTTGTATAAAACGGCGTTCAGGATCGTGCGGGGGCAGTTGGCTTCCCAGGTGATACGGATGGAGAGCCCCTGCTCTGCCACGTACTGTTCAAAAAGCCGTCGTGTGCCGCTGCCCTGTTCACGCATGGCAAAAGCCTGTCCGTTTAAATCCGAAGAGTGAAGTGTCTCCATTTCATAAAAAGGATGATGAATCCCTGCTGTCAGAACAAGACAGTCGTCGATAAGAGGGAGCACAATCAGATCGGGAGACTGAATTTCACCCTCTACAATCGCGGC
>USDU01000125.1 GCA_900553635.1 uncultured Lachnospiraceae bacterium
AAGACACCGCCCAGCATCGGCACCAGGCCATAGCCCAGACCCTGCAGGGTATTCCGGTACAGAAAGATGCTGCCCAGGAACGGATAGCACCAGAATACCATACGAAAATACAGCACCGCCACATCGATAACCTCCGTCTCAGATGCGCTGACAAACAGAAGCGTCATATATTTACTGAAGAAAAATACCAGTACCATGGCAAATACACTGTAAATCAGAATCATAACCTGGGTACAGCGCACGCCCTCCAGCACGCGCTCCTTCTTGCCCGCGCCCCAGTTCTGTCCCACATAAGTGGCAATGGTGGCGCCAAAGGCCACATAGACGGTCGCTATGATATTCTGGAGCTTGCCGCCCGCAGAGAAGCCCGCCATATAAGTCTCTCCATATACGTTGACCGCGCCCTGCACGATGATGGTTCCAATGGCCGTAATGGAAAACTGAAGCGCCATGGGAATACCCAACGCCAGCAGTCTTCCACAGGAATGCAGTGAAAACGCAAAGTTCTCTTTTTTCAAATGCAGAATCGGATAACGCTTTACAATATAGAAGAAACACAATACCGCGGAAATCCCCTGGGCAATGACAGTCGCGTAAGCACAGCCCTCTACGCCCATACCGCCATAAATGATAAAGGCCACGTCCAGCCCCACATTGATGATTGCGGAAATAATCAGGAAATACAGCGGCGATTTGGAATCTCCCAGCGCGCGCAGGAAGGCCGCCAGCGCATTGTAGGCCGCCGTCACAATCAGGCCCGCATAAATAATTCCCATATAGGCTTTTACATCCGGCATGATCTCGTCCGAATAATTCATCAGCCGCAGAATTGGCACATTGGCTGCTCCCAGTCCCACCGTCATCAGCACTGCGAAACCGATGGACAGGTAGACGGACATGGCCACATAATGGCGCATCCGTTCATATTCCTTTGCGCCAAACCACTGGGCCACCAGAATCGCAAAGCCACTGGCCAGACCGTTCAGCCATCCGGTCACAAAGAACATCAGGGAACCCGTACTCCCAATCGCTGCCAGGGCCCGCACGCCCAGGAACTGGCCGGCGATGATGGAATCGGCCACGTTATAGAACTGCTGGAACACATTGCCCAGAAACATGGGCACCATAAAATGGAGAATCAGCTTCACGGGGCTTCCCACCGTCATATCATGCATTTTTCCGGCTGTATTTTCACTCATTTCCAAAACTCCTCACATATTACAAAACTTCGTAACTGTTCAGTACCTGACCAGTTATAAAACTTCTATCTATGGCTACGGCTTCACATTATAACATGGGTGCCTTTAAAAATACAGCTTTTTTCGCTGATTTTGCAGTTATTTTTTTCTGCTTTCTTGACACTCCGGGGCCTTTCCGATACTATTAGCTTATTACTCAAGGAGATGGTATCTTCCATGCAAATGACCATTGAAAATACATACGATAATCTGAAATCCAGCCTGGACGATCTGGAGCTGATGCTGCACCAGATGGTCCGGATTGACCGCGCCCGGGATGTACACGAGCTGCACGATTCCATTCAGAATCTGCTGCAGGCCATGGGCGACTATACAAAGGCCGACCGGGTCTTTATTTTTGAATTCCGTGACGCTCTGCATATCTATCGCAACACCTATGAATGGTGCGCTCCCGGAATCACGCCGCAGATCGATAACCTGCAGACCATAGAGCCATCCGATATTCCCGTCTGGCAGGCGGCCTTTGAGCAGGGAGAAAATATCGTTATTCCGAATTTGGAGGATGTTCGGGACACGATGCCCAGGGAATATGAAATTATGCGGATACAGGACATTCACAGTGAGATTTCTTTCCCTATCTTCAGTAAGGATGCACTCATCGGCTTTCTCGGGCTGGATAACCCAACCATCGAAGGTTCACACCGTTTCATCAACCTGCTGGCGGTCGTCGGAAGTCACCTGGGCGGCGCCTGGGCCAATTTCCGTACAAGCGCCCTGCTGGAGCAGAGCCAGTCGGATCTGCGTGACAGCATGCAGGCTTTGCAGAAGGATCAGCAGGTACTGGAAGCTCTGTGCCGGGACTACACCTGTGTATACACGCTGGATCCTGTGACGGATCGCATCGAGCTGGTACAGGTAGACCCCAATGCCAACGCACAGCTGGTTCTGGCTGCCCTTCAGACCCGCCAGCTTTCTCACCATGAGATCATTCACGCCTATTACCAGAATTTTGTCGTCAAGGCTTCCGCCCGGGATTTTCTCACCCGGCTGGATGGCCGCGCGCTTCAGGAAGAGCTGAACCGGAAAGAACGTGTCATTTATCGTTTTCGCGCTCTGCCAAATTCTGCCGGGCAGGAATATTTTGAGCTGCAGGCCGTGAAAATCAACACCAAGAACAACCCTTACCGTATCCTTGTGGGCTTCCATCATATCGATGATATTGTAAATGAGGAGCTTCGGCAGCAGAAGGAGCTGGAAACGGCTCTGGCAGAGGCACGCCTGAACAGTGAGATTGTGTCTGCCATCAGCAAGATTTACTTTTCTATCTATCGCATTGATTTGAACGCGGATATTTATGATGAGATTTCCAGCGGAGAAGAATTCCACCGGCTGACTGGTCTGTCCGGAAAGGCTTCCCTGAAAATGAAGGCGCTTTGCAATACCTTCGTCACCCATGAATACTATGATCGGGTCATGCTCTTTCTGGATCTATCCACCCTGAAAGAACGTCTGTCCAGGGACGAGTCGGTGGGCATCGAGTATCTGGCCAAGGACGGCAACTGGCATCTGGCTCGCTTTATCGTCAAGAAGCGGGATGAGAACGGCCAGGTATCCCATGTCCTCTACACCACCCGCCTGATCAGCGACACCAAGCACCGGGAGCAGAACTGGATCGTCATTGCCGAAGCGGCCAATAAGGCAAATAAGGCAAAGACGGATTTTCTCTCCCGTATGGCCCACGATATCCGGACTCCCATGAACGCCATCATGGGCTTCACTTCCATCGCCCAGAATCAGCTGGACAACACGGAACGGCTGAAGGATACCCTGCGGAAGATTCAGATCTCCGGGCGCTATCTGCAGCAGATCGCGGACGACGTACTGGATATCAGCCGCATCGAAAGCGGCTCGCTGAAGCTGGACAATGTGGATACCAGCATTACCAGACTGTTTCAGGATACCTCAGACACAGCCCGGGAGATTCAGCCTGAAAAGCATCTGCAGTTCTTCTGTGACGCCCATGACATCGCTTACGAGCACGTCCTTGGCGATCCGCTGCATCTGCAGCAGATCTATATGAACCTTCTGTCCAACGCGGTAAAATATACGCCTGAGGGCGGTGAAATCCATTTTGAGATTTATCAGGAGCTGCTGCCCCATAACCATCAGCTGAACCTGATTTCCATTATCCGGGATACCGGCATCGGCATGTCACCGGAATTTATGAAGGAAATGTATTCCAAGTTTTCCCGGGCTGTGGATACCCGGGTCAATAAGGTGCGCGGCAGCGGATTGGGGCTGACCATCGTGCGGGAGCTGATGGAGTTGATGCAGGGAACCATCCATGTGCAGAGCACGCCGGGCGAAGGAACCTGTTTTAAGCTCACCATTCCGCTTACCTATCTGGATCCCGACGCAGAGCCTGACAAAATCGGACAGAAAAAAGCCCCGGCCAGAGAACTCTGCAAAGGTATGCATCTTCTCGTAGCCGAGGACAATGATTTAAATTATGAAGTGGCGTCCGAGCTTCTGGCTCTCCGCGACGTCACCTGCGACCGGGCCGAGGACGGCGCCATCTGTGTGGAGCGGTTTAATACAGCTCAGCCCTTCACCTACAACGCCATTCTCATGGATATTCAGATGCCTGTCATGGACGGACTGGAAGCCACCATGGCTATCCGCACACTGGAGCATCCCCAGGCCAAGTCCATTCCCATCATCGCCATGACGGCCAACGCGTTTACCGATGATGTGAACAGCTGTATGGCGGCCGGTATGAACCGGCATATGTCCAAGCCGCTGAATATCGACGATTTACTGGAAGTTCTCGCTTCCTACCGCAATTAAAGCAAAAAACAATTAAAGCACTTCCACCTGACACATTTTCATGGTGGTCAACGCCGCCTCGTGGCTTGCGGGTGTCACGCCCGCACAGCAGGCGGCGATTACTTTCACCGGAGTCTCCGGCAGATACGCCTTGATGAGCAGTGCGTTGGATACCACACAGATATCCGTACACAGGCCAATCAGGGTCACCTCCAGTTCTTCCTTTTCCGCCAGCTTTTCGATTTTTTCCGCCAGCTTTCTGGAGCCGAAGGTGGGCTTATCGATGATCTCTGCTTCGCCCAGAGCCTTCGCCACCTTTTCGTTAATCTCCCAGCCCTTTGTTCCCTTTACACAGTGAACCACCGGAAGCTTTCTTCCTTCCTGGGTCTCCAGATAATTCTCCGGATGGGTATCTCTGGTAGCGAATACATCTTTCACATCGTATTTTCCAATTTCCTCCACTACGTTATCTACAATCTGAACGGCTTCCGCTGTTCCCAGACTTCCGTCAATGAAATCATTCTGCATATCTACTACAACCAGTAATTTCCGCATGCTAAATTCCTCCAAAATACAGTTTTTCATATCCAAGCAGGCTGCACAGCCGGGTCATATAGGGCTGCTCAATCCGTGCTTTCTTCAATACCTCTTCCTGGGCGAAGACCTCTTCCCGGGTTCCGTCAGCCAATACCTGGCCGTGGGCCATGACAATGACACGCTCGAAATTCTCCGCCACGAAATCCATATCGTGAAGAATGGCCAGCACGGTCCGCCCCTCTGACCGGAGCTTCCGATTCTGCCAAGACGGGCCATGATGCCAACTGCGATACCGATGCCAAGACTGGTCAGTGCGTAAACCAGGGTAATGGAATCGCCTGTGGTAAAGCCATAGATCAGGTTATTGGCCGCACCGCAGATACCGCCGATGATGGGGCCGCCCAGATTGTCCGGAAGCTTCAGATGCGGCATCAGTTCCATATGCTACTCCCTCTTTCTTCTCTGTCTGTTGTCTGCATTGAACATAAAAATAGCACTTTACATGTGTCTTGTCAACTGTAAAGTGCTATTTAAAAGGGCTGCCCAGAATTTGGACAGCCCTTTTCGCTATTTATCAAGGCATTTTTTCAATTCTTCCACAGTCGCCACAATCCTCGCTGCGCCTGTTTCCGTGAGTTCCTCCCGGCTGCCATAGCCGTAAAGCACGCCGATGCAGGGAAGGCCGTTTTCTCTGGCTCCGCGGACGTCATTTTCCCGATCGCCGACCATCACAGCCCCGGACAGCTCATAGCTCCCCGCCTCTATAGCATAGCGAAGCACATCCGCCTTCTCCACCCGGTTTTCGTCCATACTGGCTCCCGCAATCCGATCGAAATACTGTGCCAGCCCGAAATGTTCCATAATCTGAACCGCAAACTCTTCCGGCTTGGAAGTAGCAACGACCAGCTTCCGTCCGGCGTCTTTCAGATACGCCGCCAGTTCCCTGATGCCGGGATACACGGAGTTCTCAAACATTCCCTTTTCCGCATAGTACTCCCGGTAATATTCAATACTTTTTTGGCACTGCTCTGGCGTAAAGTTATAATATTTCGCAAAGGATTCCGCCAGCGGCGGACCTACAAATGCATTTAACACGCTGTAGTCCTCCACCTTGATATTCCATTTATTCAGGGCATACGCCACTGAATGAGTGATACCCGGGCCGGAATCTGTCAAGGTTCCATCCAAATCAAAGAAAATCGTCTGATACATGTTATTCTCCTGTGTCGATCTCATCCGTGTCATCACTTTCTCCGGTATCAATCTCGCCAACTGCCGCGGAACCGTCTGTTGGCGGCTGATTTACCGCGCCGATTACATTGCCCGGATGCAGGCTGCAGGGCTTCGCTACCAGCGGGGAACCGGATACGCTGTTATCCTCCGGAACCAGGGTAATAACCCGGAACTCATGTACCGGGCACGCGTCTGTGGCCAGAGCGCCGCTCTCCACGCAGGCCTCACCGGTTACATGAACGTCACAGTACTCCGTAGGCACAGTTCCCTCCGCAAAGTATTCTGTTTTCACCATACCGTCACAGATGCCGGGAATCGGAAGCTTACCGGACGCCGCGCATACAGTGGCGCTGGTTACGGAAGACGGTTTCGGAAATCCGATATCGGACTGTCCCTCGCTTAATCTGGACATCACTGCCTTCCAGATCTTTTTGTGGTAACCGGTCTCTCCCTTCTTACTGGAGAGCTCATGGTTATTATCATAGCCGGCCCAGATACCCGCCGTGTAATAAGGCGTGTAGCCTACGAACCAGACGTCGCGGTTATCCGATGTCGTACCGGTCTTACCGGCAACGCTCATGCCGCCGAAGTTCACGGCTTTACCGGTACCCGTGGTCACTACATCCTGCATGGCGCTGGTCAGAAGCCATGCGGTACTATCCTTCAGGACAGTTCTGCTGTAAGCTTCCGTATTATCAATCAGGACATTACCGTCGTGATCGGTAATCTTTGTGTAGAAAACCGGCTTTTCATAGACACCGCCGTTGGCGATGGTTGCATAGGCAGCAGTCAGTTCCACGTTCTTGACGCCATTCGTGATACCACCCAATACCATAGCCTGGGTGTAATCGTTCCTGCCATCCTTCAGCTCTTTCTGCATGGTGGTAATACCCATATTTTCCAGGTAATTAATGCCAATCGCCGGAGTGATATCCGTAATCGTCTTCACAGCTACGATATTCATAGACTGCTCAATACCTCTCCGGAGAGAAGTCCAGCCCTGATAATTCTCGCCGTTCCAGTTCCGGACCGGACGTCCCTTGCCGCCGTCGTAATTATAGGGTGCGTCATACTGGGTAGTCGCCAGCGTCATACCCGCGGAATCCAGCGCTGCCGCGTAGGCCGCCACCACCTTGAAGGTAGAACCGGGCTGACGGGTCGTATCTGTGGCACGGTTCAGGGACAGGCTCTCGGTCTTCTCGCCACGGCCGCCTACTATTCCCTTCACATAGCCTGTGGACTGATCCATCACAACCATGGAGATCTGCGGCTGGATGGTCATATTGATAGTTTCGTAGATCTTATCGTCGTCCTCGACAATGGATTCCTTGTATGCGTCAATGTGCGCCTGGGCGTCCTCTTTGCTGTCAAACAGCAGTTCGAAATTAGAAGACTCATTTTCCCTGAAATACTTCTCCATCATTTCTTTGCTGTAATTGGTCTGCGTGCCGTCCGGCTTCACCACAGTCAGCGCATACTCCAGACCTATCTTGGCACCTGCCGGATAGTTATCCTCATTGGATGTCTCCTCATCCATAATCTTCTGGACTTCCGGATCCTGCGCGGTCTCGATGGTCAGGCCGCC
>USDU01000126.1 GCA_900553635.1 uncultured Lachnospiraceae bacterium
TCAGCTGGATAGAGCGTTTGGCTACGGACCAAAAGGTCGGGGGTTCGAATCCTCTCGCCCACGCTGAAGAAAAAGGAATTCTGAGAAATCAGAGTTCCTTTTTTCATTTTGTGGAGTTATAATCAGAATTAAGGTAACAAAACAACGGAAAGTGTGTATTGTTATTTTCACAGGAATTTGCTATATAATATAGGCAGAGTGTTATGAGGGTATAAAATACTGGATTTTTGCGATCGGAGGAGGGTATTATGGCACATAAGATACTTACTATCGGAAGACAACTGGGAAGCGGAGGCCGCGAGCTGGGGGAGCGTACGGCGGAAGCTTTGAGAATCCCGTTTTTTGATCAGAACCTGATTTCCATGGCCGCGGAGCGCGGCGATCTGGCGGAGTCCTATCTGGCACGGTTTGATGAGAAAAAGCACAATCCCTGGATGTACGAGATGGTTACCGGAGGAAATAAGCATGTGCCTAAGGGAGCGCCATTACAGGAGGCCCTGTTTAAACTTCAGGGCGATGTGATCCGCCATATTTCCAAAAGAACCGATGCGGTCATCATCGGACGATGCGCGGACTACATCCTCAGAGAGCGGACGGACGCCAAAGTCTTAAGCGTTTTTGTCTCCGCACCCATGGATGCCTGTATCCGTCGTAAGATGGAGCAGAAGGGCATTACGGAAAAAGAGGCCGAAGCCCTGAT
Source organism: uncultured Lachnospiraceae bacterium (assembly GCA_900553635.1). Next base: position 701 of record USDU01000126.1, read on the forward strand.
CAAAAAGGTCAACAAGGATCGCAGAAAATACTACGAATTCCATACAGGAAAGGACTGGAGCGCCCCGGACAGCTACGATATCTATCTGGACAGCAGCAGACAGTCCATGGAAGAAATGACAGAAGTTCTCGTAAAACGGTTTAACGAGCTATAGGCAGAGGAGCATTCTATTATGGAAGAAAAGAAACAGAAAAAAAATCCCATGGAGAAGATCGCGACCTTTATTGTGGATAAGCGCAACCTGTTTTTCCTGATTTACATCGCGGCGCTTATCTTCAGTATTTTTGCGAAATCCTGGGTAAAGGTCGACAATGAGCTGACCGATTATCTGCCGGAGACCACCGAAACCCGGCAGGGCCTGGATATTATGGATAAGAATTTCATTACCTATGGAACCTCGCGTATCATGATTTCCAATATTACATATCCCCAGGCGGAGGCCCTGGTGGACCAGATTGAGGCCATCAAGGGCGTAGATCAGGTGGAATTTGATGATTCCGAGGATCATTTCAAGGGAACCAGCGCCCTGTATTCCATTACCTACACGGACGAGGCTGAGAGTGATGTGAGTGTGCAGGCTCTGAATGATATCAGGACCCTGCTATCGGATTATGATGTGTCCGTGGCCGGCGAGGTGGGCAATGACATGTCTGTGACCCTGGCCCAGGAGATTAACGTGATCATGGCCATCGTTATCGTGATCATTATTATCGTACTGTTGATCACATCACAGACCTACGCGGAGATTCCGGTGCTTCTTATGACCTTCGGCGCGGCCATCCTGCTGAATCAGGGAACGAACTTCGTGTTTGGCGAGATTTCCTTCGTCAGCAATTCCGTTTGTTCGATCCTGCAGTTAGGCTTGTCTATTGACTATGCGATTATCATGTGCCATCGGTTCAGTGAGGAGCGGGAGAACCTGGAACCCAGAGAGGCCTGCATTACGGCTCTGAGTAAGGCCATCATTGAGATTTCATCCAGTTCCCTGACCACCATGTCAGGTCTTTTAGCCATGATGTTTATGCATTTCCAGATCGGCTTCGACCTGGGCCGCGTGCTGATTAAGGCGGTTATCTTCAGTATGATCGTGGTATTTACCCTGATGCCCGGTCTTCTGATGCTTTTCAGCAAATGGATTGACCGGACCCACCACAGGAAGTTTATCCCGGATATCTATGGCTGGGGTAAGATTATTACGAAAATCTATCCGCTGCTGATGCCGATTTTCGTGGTGGCCATTGTTTTCGGCTGCTATTTTTCCAATAAATGCCCTTATGTATTCAGCCAGAACAACATCGATACGCTGAATCAGAGTGAGACCCAGCTGGAGGAGAAGAAGATCAAAGCGACCTTCGGCGATACGAATATCATGGCGCTGATTGTTCCGTCCGGACATTATGATAAGGAAAAGGCTGTGCTGGAGGAATTGGAGACATATGACGAGGTAGATTACACCACAGGCCTGTCCAATATCGAAGTGTCCATGGATGACGACAGCAGCTCTGAAAAATCAGATTCCTATATGCTGACGGATTCCCTGACGCCCCGGCAGTTCGCCGAGCTGGCGGATATGGACATCGAACAGGCGCGGATTATCTATTCGGCCTATGCGGTGGACAATGAGGAGTACGGCCACATCATCAACAATCTGGACGGCTACGGTGTGCCGCTGATAGACATGTTCCTGTTTGCCTACGAACATCTGGATTATGTAAACCTGGACCAGGATCAGGTGGATAAGCTGGACGATCTGCACGATCAGCTGATCAAGGGTCAGGATCAGCTTCAGAGCGATAAATATACCAGAATGCTGATTAGCCTGAACTTACCGGAGGAAAATGACGAGACCTTTGAGTTCTTAAGCACCATCCGAAAGGTGGCGCAGAAGCATTACGGCGAGGACGCGGAGATCTATCTGGTCGGTAACTCCACCAGTGACTATGACCTGTCCAGCAGCTTCAGCCAGGATAACCTGATGATCAGTATTCTGTCGGCACTGTTCGTTATTATCGTATTGCTATTTACCTTTAAGTCGGTAGGTATGCCGATTCTGTTGATTATCGTCATCCAGGGAAGTATCTGGATCAACTTCTCAGTGCCTTATCTGACCGGTACCCCGCTGTTCTTCTTAGGATACCTGGTAGTAAGCTCCATTCAGATGGGCGCGAACATCGACTACGCGATTGTTATCGCGAACCGTTATACCGAGCTGAAGAAGGAAATGCCGGTGAAAGAGGCCATTATCACGACTCTGAATCAGGCGTTCCCGACTATCATTACCTCCGGAGCCATCCTGGCGACCGCGGGCGTATTGATTGCGCTGATTACGACGAATCCGGCCATCTACGGCATCGGTGTGTGTCTGGGCCGTGGTACTATCATTTCCATGATTCTCGTTATGGCCATCCTGCCGGCCATCCTGATTCTGGGCGATAAGATTCTGGAGCGCACCAGCTTCAATATCAAATACCCGGAGCGCACCCACAATGTCAGCGGCAAGGTCCATGTGGACGGCCGTGTGCGCGGTTATATCTCCGGACAGGTTGACGCGGAGATTCACGGCGTGGTAGACGGAGATATAGACGCAGTGGTGGATGTGAAGCAGATTAAGAAGCTGGACGAAGAGGAGGACGAAGAAGATGACTGGTAAAATGAGACGTGCGGGGAGCATTCTTCTGGCGGCTGCCATGACGCTGTCAGTTACCTTTTCTGGTGGAAATATCGTTTATGCGGATGGGGATACCATCACGATTTCCGGTGTGGAGGATCTGGAGAGGCTTGCGAAAAACTGTAAATTGGATACCTGGTCCCAGGGAAAGACAGTGGTGCTGGCCGGGGATCTGGATCTGGCGGATTCGGATTTTAAGTCCATTCCCACCTTTGGCGGAACCTTCGACGGCGGCGGACACACCATTTCCGGCCTGACCTTTGACGGGGACGGTTCCAACGAGGGCTTTTTCCGATATGTGCAGGAAAGTGCAACAGTAAAAAATTTACATATAGAGGGAACCCTGACGCCCACCGGTACCAAGAAAAATATCGGCGGCGTGGCAGGCAGCAACAGCGGACAGATTCTGTCCTGTACCTTCAACGGAACCATTGACGCCCAGACCAATGTGGGCGGTATCGCGGGTATCAATGAGGAGAGCGGATCCATCTATAACTCCTCTGCTTCCGGCAGCATCACCGGAACCCACAGCACCGGTGGCGTCGTGGGCCGGAACCTGGGGCAGATCATCAACTGCTCCAACGAGGCGGACGTCAATACCGGCGAGCATGAGGAAGGCGCGACGCTGGAGGATCTGAACCTGGATACGAACCTGAAACAGCTCTCCGACAGTGATGGAAAGAGCGACATTGTAAATACCACCACGGATACCGGCGGTATCTGCGGTTACTCTTCCGGTGTGGTGCAGAACAGCACCAACGAAGGACACATCGGCTATCCCCATATCGGTTACAATGTGGGCGGCGTGGCTGGACGTTCCGCGGGATATTTAAGCGGTAACCGGAACTACGGTTACGTAGAAGGCCGTAAGGACGTGGGCGGCATCACCGGACAGATGGCGCCGGACCTGACCCTGCGCTTTGACACAGATAAGATTGAGGAGCTGCGCGGAGAAATCAATAAGCTGGGAGACCTGGTGGACGCGGCCCTTGATCATATGGATGATTCCCGGTCTGGCATTTCCGATCGGATGGATAAGATTTCCGATTATACGGATGACGCCAAGAGCAGCGCCAAATCCCTGACCAATAAGACTACAGACTGGGCTGACAGCAACCTGGAAAAGGTCAATAAGTCTGAGGCGGCCATTAAGGCCGGCATACAGGACGCAAAGGACGCCCTGACCCAGCTTTCCAATGTGGCCGGAAGTGTCAATGAAGAGATTCAGAGAATCAACGCGATTCTGGATGCCCTCAACAGCCCGGAGCATGCGGACGAGGTAAACAGCATCAAGGACTCCATGAACACGGCTTCCGATAAGCTGGCCAGCGCCTCAAAGAAAGCCTCCGACGCCCTGAACCAGTACCAGACAGATCAGAATCTGTCCAATCTGATCAACGGGCTGACCGATGCGGCAAATGACCTGAAAGAAGGCATGAACGCGCTGAACGACGCGCAGAATAAGCTGAATGACCTGCTGCAGGATCCGGATATTCAGGACAAGACGCAGGAAGCGCTGGACGGTCTGAAAACCATGAACTCTGAAATTGAGGAAGCACTGAACGCCATGAAGGCGGCTCTGGATAAGCTGGGTGCGGATGTGTCAGGTATGGACCTGTCTTTTAATCAGCTGGGCGACGATTTCCGGGCAGACGGCGATCGTCTCTACGCGGCGGTAGGCGGTATTTCCGAGCAGCTTGGAAAGCTGGGTGATCAGATTTCTGATATGACGGGAGACATGATCGACGACTTCCAGGGCATTAACGCCCAGTTCAATAAGGTGATGAACACCATGGTGGATCTGGTGACAGACGTCACAGACACCAGCGATTCCATTGAGGATAAAATTGTAGACGTATCAGACGAACAGATAGAGAAAACCACCCGGGGCAAGGCCTACGGCTGTCAGAACTTTGGTGAGATCGAGGGCGATGTAAACGTGGGCGGCATCGCCGGTTCCATGGCCATCGAATATGATACAGACCCGGAGGACGATATTACCAAGCTGGGCAATAACAGTCTGAGCTTTACGCTGGAGACCAAAGCCATCATCCAGAGCTGCGTCAATAAGGGTGAAGTGACGTCCAAGAAGGACAATGCGGGCGGCGTCGTCGGCAACATGGCCCTGGGTCTGGTGACAGACAGCGAGGGATACGGCAGTATCTTAAGCACCAACGGCAGCTATGTGGGCGGTATCGCGGGCTATTCCGATTCCAGCATCCGCCGTTCCTATGCGAAATGCACTCTGGAGGGTGGCAACTATGTGGGCGGCATCGCAGGCTGGGGCTACGACATCAAGGACAGCGTCAGCATGCTGGAGGTCACCAAGGCAGATGAGTACATCGGAAGCGTGGCCGGTGATGTGGATGAAAACGGAGAACTGTCCGGCAATAGCTTTGTGGGCGACGAGTACGGCGCTGTGGATGATATCAGCTACAGTGGAAAAGCAGAGCCGGTAGAATTTGTGTCGCTGACAGGAAAAGCGGACGTACCAACGGATTTTCTGAAGTTTGAACTGCGTTTTGTGGCAGACGGCAAAGTGCTGAAAACGGTGCCCTTTGAGTATAGAGCGGATCTGTCCGACGTGGAGTATCCGGATATCCCGCAGAAGGAAGGATATAATGGAAAATGGGAAGAGGCAGATCTGTCTGATATGACCTTTTCGAAGGACCTGAACGTCCTGTATACCACAGAATCCACAGCGGTAGCCAGCGATCAGATGCGCGATCTGGTCCACTCCACCTTACTGGCAGAGGGAACCTTCAGTCTGGATGCCAAGCTGGTGCTGGTAGAGGCAGATGAAGATATTTCCAGGGTGCCGACCAGAGGTCGCGTACTGGAGCAGTGGACTTCCACCCTGCGGGATCCGGTTCTGACTGACGGCACCTCCTACAAGCTTCGTTTCATTGCGCCTGAGATGAAAGGCAAACCGGGATTGTACCGGCTGAATGCAGATGGCAGCTGGAAGAAGATTTCCTATCAGAAGGACGGCAGCTATCTGGTATTTGATGCGGACAGCACCGAGAACACCTTCTGCGTGACCGAGGAGCCGGGCGGAGCGCTGATGTATATTCTACTTTGCGCGGCCGTGATAATTCTGTTAATTCTGCTGATTGTAATCAAGAGGCTGAAGAAAAAGAGAAAAGCGCGGAAGGCAGCGAAAGAGCAGCCAGAGGAGAATTCCGAAGGCGTGGAAGGGGAAGCGCCGGACGAAAGCGCGGAGCCGGAAAAACCGACGGAAAATGTGGACACTGCGACAGAGACGGAAGAATAAGTTGACAGAAAATACAGGGATAGGCTATGATATAGGCACTGAACAGACAACAGAGTTGCCAGAGAAAGGCAGAGGTAGAGCATGGACAGAAATGAATTTGTAAGCACACTGCGCGCCGCCCTGACCGGGGCAGTCTCCCCGGCTATCGTGGAAGATAACGTGCGCTATTATCAGAACTATATATCCCAGGAAATCGCGTCCGGAAAAAGCGAAAAAGAAGTACTGGATGGTCTTGGCGATCCCAGGCTGATCGCCAGAACCATCATCGATACACAGGGGGACGGCAGCTATGAAAGCAGCCAGACCTATGCCTACTATGACGACGAGCCGGAAGAACAGAAGGGCTTCCACGCCGAAATCAACGACGAAGGCGGCATAGACATCAAATATAAGAAGTTCAACTTTAACACCTGGTACGGCAAACTCCTGGTGGCCGTAGTCATCATCGCAGTGATTGTCCTGATCGGCGCCATCATCGGCGGCATTCTGTCCCTGGTACTGCCGTTCCTGATACCGGTGGTGATAGTGCTGCTTTTGGTGCGGCTGATTATGATGATTTTCGGTGGCTGGTAAAAAACCAGAATCTGGAAAAATAATTTACGTCATACCTGCCATACTAGAAGTGTAAATCAAAAGCATTTCACAAGGAGGCAGAAACCATGGCAAACTACACCGACAATATGAACAACAG
>USDU01000127.1 GCA_900553635.1 uncultured Lachnospiraceae bacterium
CTGCTCCTCATTATGTTCAGAGATACGCTCGCCGGTCATTTCATAATATTCCAAGGCGCGGATAACCCGCTTTACGTTGTTGGCATGGATTTCTTCCGCAGCTTTTGGATCCACCTGGGCCAGTCGGGCGTGGAAGGCTTCCGGGCCTTCCTCTGCGGCCAGGGCCTCCAGGTTCGCGCGAAGCTCCGCATTTCCCTCATTTTCGGTAAAATCAATATCGTAGAGCAGCGCCTGGATATAGAAACCGGTGCCACCGGTCAGGATGGGGATGTGCCCCCGGGACCAGATGTCTTCCATGGCGGCTTTTGCCAGTTTCTGGAAAAGAACCACATGAAAATCTTCCTCCGGTTCCAGAACATCGATCAGATGATGGGGGACGCCCTGCATCTCCTCCGGGCGGATCTTGGCGGATCCGATATCCATGCGGCGGTAAACCTGCATAGAGTCGGCGGAAATGATTTCGCCGTTTACGGCTTTCGCCAGGGCAATGGATAGCTTTGTTTTTCCGACGGCGGTGGGGCCGGTCAGGATAATCAGGGGCTTTTTCACGATGGACGTCCTCCTCTCTTAATTGCAATCTGTTTTATTCTAATATGAATTGTTCGGATTTTCAACCGGGTTTTGTGGTAAAAATACAGGCGGGGGAGAAAATTTTTCTCCCCCGCCCTCACGTTTTAACAAAGACGCCTTGGTCAGAGATGTTTTTATTTTACCCCTGCGTGAAGCGGGACAGGAACTGTCGCGTACGCTCTTCGCGGGTATGCTCAAAGACCTCTTCGGGCGTGCCTTTTTCCAGGATGCGGCCGTCATCCATGAAGATGACCTGGCTGGCCACGTCGCGGGCGAAGGCCATTTCATGGGTAACGATAATCATCGTGGTTTTCTGATCCGCCAGTTCTTTGATGACTCTCAGGACCTCGCCGGTAAGCTCCGGGTCGAGGGCTGACGTCGGTTCATCAAAGCAGAGGATGTCCGGCTTCAAGGCAAGGGCGCGGGCGATGGCCACACGCTGGCACTGACCGCCGGAAAGCTGGTGGGGATAGTTGTTCATTCTGTCCGCCAGTCCCATCTGGGTCAGGAGATTTTTGGCCTCGGCCTCGATCTCTGCGTGAATTTCTTTTTTACGGGCTTTGTAGTCCGGCTGTTCTTTGGCCAGCAGCTCTTTGGCCAACATAACGTTGCCCAGGGCCGTGTACTGCGGGAACAGATTGAAAGACTGGAAGACCAGTCCGAAGTGCAGTCTCTTTTTACGGATCTCAGATTCCTGACGGGTCTGTGGATCTGCGGCGTCGAACAGGGTCTCGCCGTTTACACGGATGACGCCTGTGTCCGGGTGCTCCAGGAAGTTCAGGCAGCGGAGAAATGTGGTCTTACCGCTTCCGGAGGATCCGATGATGGATACTACATCGCCTTTTTCCAGGGTGAAGCTGATATCTTTTAAAACCTCTGTTTTGTCAAAGGTTTTGCTTACATGTTCTACTTCCAGTATTGCCATTCTTTTTACATCCTCCTTATCTGAAATAATCCAGTTTCCGCTCCAGACGCTCCAGAAGGACCGTCAGAACACCGTTGAATATCAGATAGTAGACGGCTGTGAAGAACAGCGGCCAGATCTCACCCGCGATTCCCTGGGAGCCCTTCATGAAAGCCTGTCCGGCCCAGATAATCTCCTGCAGGGCGATGATACGCGCCAGGGAAGTATCCTTTACCAGGGTGATGATCTCATTGGACATGGGCGGTACGATGCGCTTGATCATCTGCATCAGCTTAACCTTGAAGAAAATCTGGGTCTTGGTCATACCAAGCACCAGACCGGCTTCTTCCTGCCCGGCAGGAACGCTCTGAATGCCGCCGCGATAGATTTCGGAAAAATAGCAGGCATAATTGAGGACGAAGGACAGGGACGCGGCCAGGAACCGACCGGTTTCTCCACCGCCCCAGATCTGCTTATGCAATACCAGTCCCGGGAAATAAAAGATGATTAAAAGCTGGATCATAAGCGGCGTACCGCGTATGATCCAGACGATAAATTTGGATAACATACTCAAGGGGCGGAATTTTGACATGGACCCGAAAGCTATCACCAGTCCTAAGGGTACCGCTCCTATCAATGTGATGAAAAATAATCTCAGTGTCTGCAGAAAGCCGCTGTTCAATGCTCCCAGAACAATCGGCATCTGTTCTATGATTCGTTCCATTTTACTTCTCTTTTGCTTTTATTTTTATTACTCCTGTACCAAAGCAGCCTGTACGCCGTACTTCTCTGCGCACGCCTTCATGCTTCCATCTGCTGTGGCGTTTGCGAAGAACTCGTCCAGAACGGCTGCCAGGTCAGAACCCTTACGGAAGCCAACGCCGTATTTCTCACTGTTCAGGGCTACGGTATAAGTCAAATCCGCATAGCTGGTTCCCTCGCCAATCATGGCCGCTGCCATCAGGGAGTCGATAACTGCCGCGTCGGATGTGCCGGATGCCACTTCAAGCAGGGCGTCGGACTGTGCCTTCACCGGTGTGTAATTAAGTCCAAGGGCGCTGACCTCTGCCTCTCCGGCGCTGCCAGCCTCTACCGCGAATCTTAAATCCTTCAGGCTGTCGGTATCCTGATACTTATCCGCTGCGTCCTTCGGTACTACGACTACCTGCGCGTTATTCAGGTATGCGCCGGTGCACTCCATGGAGCTTGTGACCTCGTCAGTCAGGGTCATTCCGTTCCATACACAGTCGATGCTCTTGCCGTCCAGCTCCAGGACCTTATTATCCCAGTCAATCTCTACGAACTCCACGTCTACGCCCAGGCTCTCCGCGAAGGCCTTTGCCATATCCGCGTCAAAGCCGACCCAGTCGCCATTGTCATCTTTATAATCCATGGGCTCGAAATCGGTGATGCCGACTACCAGAGTCCCCTTGTCTACCACATACGCCATGTCGCTGTCTGCGGAAGCTGTATCATCCTCTGCCGCGTCATCCGCGCTGTCCTCAGCCGCGTCCTGGGCGTCGGTATTGGTTACTACTTCTTCTTTACCGGAAGATCCGCAGCCTGCCAGCATAGAAGCTGCCATTACTCCACATAAAAATACGCTTAATACTTTCTTTTTCATAATCTGTCCTCCCACTGCCGACTCTGCGGCTGATTCGTTACCGTTTTCTTTCATTCTCTACCATTCAATCACTGTACAACAATAAAGTGACGGTACCATTGAATTTTAACATCTGGTTTCTGGTCTGTCAACCCGAACTTTACGCATAGCGGGTATTTTTTTCATATTCCCGCTCCAGCTCATAGATTTTCTCCGCCAGATGTTCCGGCTGTTCCAGATGCTCCTCTGCCTCGGACAGAAGCCGTTCATAGTCCTCCATATATTCTGAGAGCTGTTCTCCATGGACATTCTGAAGTTCCATGGCCTGTTCAAAATCTTCGTCGGACAGTCCCAGCCGCATGGAAAAGACATACTCCTTCAGAACCTCCGGATCCTTCTGGTACTGCCAGGATGTGCGAAATGCCCGTGCAGCCCTTCCAAACTGAAACAAACGACTGTAGCAGACGCCCAGATTGTTCCAGACATGGGCGTAAAACTCCACACCCAGCCGATCGCTCTGCCGGATGTCCAGAATCTTTTCATATTCATAAATGGACGCCAGATAATTACCATTGATGAAATATTCGTCGGCCCGGAGCTTCAGCCGTTCCTGCTCCTGGTAAGTATTCAGCACCTTCATCCTGGAAGAAAGCTCCGTCAGCTCCTCCCGGGTATAATAGTCGACGCTCCGAAGGATGGTCAGAACCATATTCTGGATGCTGCTTCCTGCCTCGGCTCCCTTTTTCAGCTTCTCCGCCAAATCCGGATTGTGGGCCTCCGTCCGAAGCCATTCCCAGAGGCGTTTCCCCAGCATCTGACGATCGGCCAGATAGACATTTTCGTACAGAAAAAACGCCAGCTCCTCCATGGAATACAGGCGGATACCCATGCTCTCTATGTAATAGGGCGTCTTTACCGGTTCATCCCGGCAAATCATCACTGCTCCCATACCCGCACGCCTCCTTCCTGACTCAAATCAACCGTTTCGTTCCAGACCATATCGGAAGAGGGAAACAGCTCGCCAAAGCCCAGATCCCGCACCTCTATCCGAAGCTTTTCCACGCCTTCGAATTCCACAAAAATCCGAAGCCTGGTGGTCCTGGAAGGCCGTTCCGGAATGCCGGTAAGCTCCAGGCTTTCCTTCAGCGTCATATATCCCTGCATGGGCTTTAAGATAAATTCCAGCACCGGTTCATCCAGAAGCAGGGCCTCGCACTGCGCCTTGGCCTCATACCAGCTGGTTCCCGCGTTCAGCAAGGTATAGAGGCTGTCTTTTCCCGTTCCCGGTGTGCGGATACCCACATTGTAGGGAATTTTATCTTCACCCAGGAACACGTAGCTACGCTCCTCCGGATTCTTCAGTTCTTCCATGGCCCGGTAACAGGCCCCCTTGGCAAATAAGTTATTGCCCGCAAAGACGCGTTTCCCGGCACTGCAGAGAATCTTCAGGCTTTCTTCATACCATTTTCCATCGAAGCCCTCTCCCACCAGAAAAACAGAAGACACCGGACGGCCTCCGAAAATATCCCGGGCAATGCCGGACAGCGCCAGATCCTTCTCCCCATTGGTATAATTCCCCAAGCCGGTCTGCCATTTTTCTTCTTTTTCCGCCCGGGCCATGGCCGGAATCGTCCTGCCGTTCACATTGAGCACAGCGCTCCTAAGTTCTCCTCCCTCGCAGGTAAAGAGAACGGACTGATGCCGCCAGATTTCCCGGGGCTGATGCAGCACATAAGCACAGAAGCTCTCCTCACGGGACTGAACGAAAATCCGGCTCTCCGGAATGCCAATCATCTGCATGGCCGCCCGCCGAAGCTCCGCCGCTGTCTGCTCATCCGCCTGTTCCACACAGAATACCACGGCAGCCGCCTCGTGAATCTTACCGTAGGGCTTCAGAAGCCGCATGGCCTTTTTCAGAAAAGCCTCCGTGGTTTCTGTGGGGATTCTGTATTTCTCCGTTCCGGGCTCCACAGCTACCGAGACGGGTTCTTTTGATTTTTCATTCCAGCAGCAGATCTGCGAATACTCTTTTCCCAGATCAAACCCTATTACAAAGGTTCCCACTGTCTGCTACCTCCTTGTCCGAACAAATGTCAGTCTATTTTAACGAAAACATGGTTTCCACCAGAAATTTCTTTTTCCCGTAGGTCCCATACTGCCGCCGAAGTTCCGGCATGTCGTGCTCGGACAGGGCACGGGCCATTTCGTAAATGGAAGCATATTTGGTGCCGGTCACAAGCGGCTCTTCACCGCCTTCCACGAAGCTGTGATCCGGCGTAGCGTGCTCGCCCTCTTCGTCCTCCTCCGTCACAAACCAGGTAAGCCGGTCATCGTAGAACAGGGTAAATTCCTTCACAAAAAGTCCCGGCTCCACCGGATACAGCCGCTCCGCCACATAATTGCAGTTTTTCATCCGGGGCGACTCGATAACGTAATGCAGAATCACCTTATGCTCCGGATTAGCCCGGTATTCCACGAAGGTCTTATCCTCCAGAAGCTCCGAGCGCCCAAGCCGGGCCAAAAGTGGTTTCATAAAAGAAAACCGCATTTTCTTCTGAATACAGAGCTTCGTCATCCGCTCGGCCCGTATCTCCTCGCTTTCTGTCAGCTTCCGCCTGCCGGACAGATATCGCAGATACGCCAGTTCGCAGACCGGCGCCAGACCGGCTTCCCAGGCAATGGCCTGCGCAAGCTGCCCATAAATTCCTTCCGGCACTTTCTCATCCCGTACAAAATCCTGCCAGCTCATCCATGTGAGATAAGCCCGCGCCACCAGACCGTCGCCGCCCAGCGCCCGGTAATCCTCAAAGATTCCATAAGCCTCTTCTTTCACCTGTCCGGTAAACAGCATCTGGCCGAGAATACGTTCTTCCAGATCAAAGACATCCAGTTCAAACTCATGCGCCTCATTCCAGACTTCCTCCATGATGGCCACAGAGCCATAATAGTAACCGGAAAGATATTCCAGGATTCCTTCGTTGTATTTGTGTTCCCGGAAAATATGCAGACAGAGCTTCAAAAGGAAGGCATCCTCCTCATATTCCAGCTCCCGCATTTTCCAGACCGCCAGCTTCAGCAAGAGCTTTACCCGCACCATGGAATAATCGTAAGCGCGGATCGTATCCCATGCTTCCCCGTACATGCCGCGCAAAATCAGGATTTCCACATAACGTGCCCGGTCCTTCGGCGTCATCCGGGTTGTCTCGGTCACAAAGAATTCCTGATCCAGATCGTCCAGATCCTGGTTTGCGTAATAGAACTGCAGGATCTCCTGGCGCACATCTTCTTTGTAATGAGCCGTAAAGCCTTCAATCTTTAATACCCGCTTATAATTTTCCACATTTTCTCTGGTAATCACATGACTTCTGGACATACCGTCGCAGAGGTAGAGATATAAGCCTCTGTGATATCGGAGCAGTTCCCGGCATTTATCCACGTAACGGCGCTCGTTCATAAGACGGGTCAGTGTGTAGGGGACGCTGCTGGTATAACAGCTGCCCTGTTCATCTACCAGCACAATCACCGCCCCCGGCGTATAGATAGGAATCAGTGCTTCCCCGTGGCTCAAAGGCACGGTAATCTTCTGCTGCAGCTGCTCATAGAGCACCTGCACATGCCGGATCCGTCTGTCATCGCAGCGGAAACGGCGCAGGAACATAATATCTGACAACGCCTCGGCAAAATCAATGGTCAGAAGTTCTTCCACCAGAAAACGTTCGTATATGACAGCCATATTTTCGCTGAGTCTGCGCTCCAGAAGCTGATCCAGCATAAAGGCCTCAATCCGATCCCGGTAGCGCCTGTAAAGCTCGCCGTCCTCCGGCTGGAAACGTATCACATTGGCGTAAAGCAGCGCCTTCTGAGCATTATTCAGCGTATTCTCCATGAGAAAATAGAGCAGCAGATTCCGGGGAAATGCCTCCGCAAAGGTTCCGGGAACCGACATCATAAAGTACTCATAAAGATTGGTGATTTTCAGCTCCAGCTCCACGCCGCGCCGGTACCAGGAAAAGCTTTCTTCGTCGGTGCTGCCGTTTTTAATCAGAATCGAGCAGATCGCTGACAGAAGTTCACTGCCGCCATACCGCTGATAGGCCTCTTTTACCCGGGCAAAGCCCTGAGCCTCTGGCCGTCTGCCCCGCCTGATCTGATCAGCCAGTTCCAGCGCCTCTCCCGGCGTCAGTT
>USDU01000128.1 GCA_900553635.1 uncultured Lachnospiraceae bacterium
GGCCATGCTTCAGTTCCTCCAGTGTAAGACCTTCGGTAATCACCCAATTCCCGAGGGCTGGATCATCGTAGCCGCAGGCAACCCGCCCGAGTACAACAAGTCCGTCCGGGAGTTTGACGTGGTTACCCTGGACCGTGTGAAGAAGATTGAAGTGGAGCCGGATTATGGCGTATGGCGGGAATACGCGGTACAGTCCCGGATCCATCCGGTGGTGATTTCCTATCTGGATGCCCGCCCTGCCCATTTTTATCAGATGGAAAGCACGGTGGACGGCCGCCGTTTTGCCACGCCCCGTGGCTGGGAGGATTTGTCCCGCCTTTTAGAAGTCTATGAAAAGCTGGGAAAGAAGGCGGATAAAGACGTGGTGCGCCAGTACATCCAGCATGACAAAATCGCCGGAGAATTCGCCAACTATCTGGAACTCTACCGGAAATATGAGAGTGATTATCAGATAGAGGAAATCCTGGGCGGCACCATCCGGGAGACAACTCTGAAAAAGCTGTCCCATGCCTCCTTTGACGAGCGTCTGAGCGTGGTAAATCTGCTGCTGTCCGGCTGTATCGAACGCCTGCGAAAAGTCCGGGAACAGGAACGCTTCACCGAAGCTCTATTCGCCCAGATGAAAGCAGCGGGCTCCGTGCTGAACGCAGAAAACTTCGCGGCAGACGGCGAAGGGATTCCAAAGGTTCTTGAAAATCTGCGGGATACAGTGGAAGAAAAACGGCAGCAGAAAAAAGAGGCAGAGCTCCTGACCAAGGATGAGGAGAAACGTCTCCTGCGTCTGGAAGAAACTCTGTTGTCCTATGAGAACACCTTGAAAGCCGAACATCCCGAAGATGGATCTGCAGCCTTCGAGATTCTACGCCGCCTTTTCGGCGAGCAGCGGGCCCGCTATGCCGGCGAGCAGGAAAGCGGCAGAGCGGTCCTTGAACACGCCTTTGACTTCCTGGAAACCGCCTTCGGTGACAGCCAGGAAATGGTCATCTTCCTTACTGGCCTTAACATGTCCGAAGCCGCGGTGGCTTTCCTGCAGACCACGGACTGTGAGCGTTATGAACGTTATAATAAGAGATTGCTTTTTAATGAGAGTGATCGTGAGATACGGGACGAGATCGCAGGACTGAAGTAGAAGTCAGTTAGGGAAATTTCATTTCCCGTGCGTTCGCAATTGAAAACAAAAAGGGCTACGCACGAGCGTAACCCTTCTAAATGGCCTTCCGAGAGGCTTCCCAGCCAACCAACAGGCGGAAAAAGGAGATTTCCTAAGGAGGGCCTAATTGCGCCCGAGCGTGGAAACTCCTTTTTCCGCCGTCCGTCTTAAGTAGCCCCTTTCTTAGGAAGTCCGTTTGTCGCGCACCGCCGCCTCGATCCGCACCTGTTCCTCCAGCATGGCGTCAATCCGCGCATCCTCGGAAAAGTCCGCTGCCAGCTTATCTAACAGCTTCACATCTTCTTCAGAAAACTGCTTATGAAGCACTTCTTTGATAGCTTCATACTTTTTCCGATAAAGCGACTCCAGTTCATTGACCGGTACCGTCACCGGCAGTTCTGCAATTTCCGGAGCAGCGATGCCCTCCGTCTCAAACCACTTCTTAATATTCTTGATCCGCGCATGCTCCGCAGGTCCTTCGGCCAGAATCTTCTTCGACTTTTGAATCTGTGCCACAGCCACCCCGATAAAAGCCAGAAACAGCACACTCATACTGTAAGGCGCGATTTTCGGTAAGGGAAGCTGAAGGGAACCGGTGATGGCGAGTATCATGGCCGCCAGGCCCAGTACGCCCACCAGCAGCAGTGTCATGGCCGTGCTCCTGGCGTCGGCGCAGCGTTCTTCCACGGTCTTGAAAAGCTTGGACTCGTCCGGTCTCTTGATGGGGCCGTCCAGAATATTGGACATGGTCACCTCCGCGGGTTCTTTCACATCGACGCCCTGTTTGCGGGCTGCCGCTTTCTGTACATCCTTGTATAGGGACATCATAAAATTCTCCTTATATGGTATTTGACGGCAAAGGATAGGAGCCGTCGTCCGAGGCGCGCATAGAGACGCAAATAGCAGTCATTACCTAGCTGCGCAGAAAAGTTTCTACTGCGCCCATCAGCTCTTCCTGGGTGCCGGAGAGCGATCCCTGCACCATCTCGGGTTTTCCGCCGCCCTTCCCGCCGAACTGCCCGTTCAGGGCCTTGCAGAGGGGCCGGGTATCCTCGGTTTTACTGCCGAAGATGTAGCGGTAGCCGCTCTCATCATTTCCGATAAAGAGACAGGCGACGCCGCTACAGCGGGCGGATAAGAGGTTTACGAATTCCCGGCTGGTATCCGCATCCAGGTTATCCTCGAAAAATATGGGATTGGCGGTTCCTTCGGCTACGGAAGCAGCCTTATTTTGAATCAGGGTCTTATTCAGCGCCATCAACTGTCCGGTGAGGCGGAAATTCTCCTGCTTCAGCCGTTCTACTGCGTCAGCCACAACCGACTCTTTGGCGGAGAGCAGCACGGAAATGGCCTTCACACTGGTTTCCTTTTCCCGGTAGTCGCATAGCGCTCGATCTCCGGCCAGGAGATTGACCCGGACGCCGCCACGGTGGGACTGCACGTTCGTGAGCTTGATCAGACCGATTTCTCCGGTGTTATTCACATGGGGTGCGCAGCAGGCGCAGACGTCGATATCGGGAATGGTGACGATACGCACCTGTCCTTCGATCTCGATTTTGCTCCGGTAATCGAGAACAGCCAGTTCTTCTTTGCTGGGATAGGAGATCTGAATCGGCACATTACCGAAAACCACCTGATTGGCAGCAGTCTCAATTTCTAAAAGCTCCTCTTTGGTAATCGGGCCATTGAAGTCCATGGTGACTTCTTCCTCTCCCAGATGGAAGCCCACGTTGTCGTAGCCGAAGCGGGTATGGATAAGACCGGAGACGATATGCTCGCCGGAATGCTGCTGCATTCGGGAAAAGCGTTTTTCCCAGTCCAGGACGCCTTTTACCTCTGCGCCGACTTTCAGGGGCTGCCTGGTATAATGCCAGATTTCTCCATTTTTCTCATGGGTATCGAACACTTCAATTTCACCCAGATGCCCGGTATCCCCGGCCTGTCCGCCGCCTTCCGGAAAAAATGCGGTCTGGTCGAGCGCCACCTTCCAGTAATCCTTTTCCTGCTCACAGGCAGTCACCACCGCCGGAAATGCGGCCAAATGGCTGTCTTCATAATATAAACGGTCTGTCATGGTGTAAAACCTCCTGTTGTCGAAATGAAACCATATCTTATGTAAGGAAACCGTTGATTCCGGTGTTGAAATTCAGATAAAATTTTCATGTCAGGAAACAACGCTTTCAGTATAACATTTTATCACAGTTTTGGACAGGGATATTTTAAGCGGATGTTGGCAGTTTTCAGTTATCTGTGGGTGACGGCTGAGAAAATGCGCATTGAGGAGAAAATGGAACTGTGCTATAATTTCTCATAAATCACCTGAAAAGATATGGGAAAACAGATACAAAGATAAATACCATACCAGAAAGGACTTCAACTATGATTGATTTACACGGCCAGGCCGGTCTCCCCTATATCAACCGGGGCGTCTATACCGGAAGCTACGAGGGCATGCGTTACCGGCTGCGGAAGAAAGAGGAAGAGGACAAAAAGACACTGGAGGCAGTGATTTATCCGGAGCCCTTCTGCTTTGAAAAGACAGCGGAGGATCAGAAGGAGGCCAGGGAGTTTCCCTTCACAGACGAGGGCTTTACACAGGCCATCGCCTGGCTGAACGAGCAGTACGAGGCCCAGCAGGAGCGATGGACAGAGGCGAAGAACGCCAGCTGGGTGTAAACGAAACTGTGTCGGTGGAAAACATAGGGTCACCAAAAGAGAAAAAGGCATTCTGTAGTTTCAGATCATGAAATAGAAACTATAGAATGCCTTTTTCGTAATAAAACGATTTTTGACGGATTCAGAAAACTTCAGTTCCGGAACAGATTCATTTCTACGAAGATTCGCGAAAATTCCTGCAAAACAAAATTTTTAGTTATCATCCTCCTCGTCCGCGCTCTTGGTATAGACGGTACGCTTTCTTGCCATCTCATCGCTCTCCAGGTACTCGTCGTAGGTGGTGATCTTATCGATCATAGCGCCGTTCGGCAGCAGCTCGATGATACGGTTGGCAGTCGTCTGTACAATCTGGTGGTCACGGGAGGAGAACAGCAGCACGCCCGGGAACTTGATGAGACCGTTGTTCAGGGCTGTGATGGACTCCATATCCAGGTGGTCGGTGGGCTCGTCCAGAATCAGCACGTTAGCACCGGAAATCATCAGCTTAGACAGCATACAGCGGACCTTCTCGCCTCCGGACAGAACCTTGACCTTCTTTACGCCATCCTCTCCTGCGAAGAGCATACGGCCCAGGAAGCCACGCACGTAAGTAGCATCCTTGATCTCGGAATACTGGGTCAGCCAGTCAACGATGGTGTCGTCGTTGTCGAACTCCTTGGTGTTGTCCTTGGGAAAATAGGACTGGCTGGTGGTGATACCCCATTTATAAGTACCCTCGTCCGGCTCCATTTCGCCAGACAGAATCTTAAAGAGGGTTGTTTTGGCAAACTCGTTGCCGCCTACAAAGGCTACCTTGTCGTCATGGCCCAGAATAAAGGAAATATTATCCAGAACCTTCACGCCGTCGATGGTCTTGGACAGGCCTTCCACGGTCAGCACTTCATTTCCGATCTCGCGGTTCGGACGGAAATCAATGTAAGGATACTTCCGGCTGGAGGGACGGATCTCGTCCAGCTCGATTTTCTCCAGAGCCTTCTTTCTGGAGGTTGCTTGCTTGGACTTGGAAGCGTTAGCAGAGAAACGGGAGATAAATTCCTGCAGCTCCTTGATCTTCTCTTCCTTCTTCTTGTTGGCCTCCTTCATCTGGCGAATCAGCAGCTGGCTGGATTCGTACCAGAAGTCGTAGTTTCCGGCATAGAGCTGAATCTTGCCGTAATCGATGTCGGCGATATGGGTGCAGACCTTATTCAGGAAATAACGGTCATGGGATACTACGATGACGGTGTTCGGGAAGTTAATCAGGAACTCCTCCAGCCATGCGATAGCGTCCAGATCCAGGTGGTTGGTCGGCTCGTCCAGAAGCAGGATATCCGGGTTGCCGAACAATGCCTGCGCCAGCAGAACCTTGACCTTCTGGGCACCCAGGAGATCCTTCATCAGGGTGTAGTGAAGATCGGTATCGATACCCAGGCCGTTTAGGAGGGTAGCGGCGTCAGACTCAGCCTCCCAGCCGTCCATGTCCGCGAATTCAGCCTCCAGCTCGCTGGCGCGGATACCGTCCTCATCGGTAAAATCCTCTTTCGCGTAAATGGCCTCTTTCTCCTTCATAATCTCGTAGAGACGGGCATTTCCCATAATAACGGTGTCCAGAACCGGATACTCGTCATACTGAAAATGATCCTGCTTCAGGAAGGAGAGACGCTGTCCCGGGGTAATGACGATTTCGCCATTGGTGGAATCCAGCTCGCCGGACAGAATCTTCAGGAAGGTAGACTTTCCTGCGCCGTTGGCTCCGATAAGACCGTAGCAGTTACCTTCGGTAAATTTGATATTGACATCTTCGAATAAGGCTTTCTTACCTATTCTAAGCGTTACGTTATTTGCACTGATCATGTTTTGCTCCTTATGACTTGGTAAATATGGTGTATGATACGTTTTTTTGTCCTACAGCTTTTATCTGCGGGCATACACATCTATTTTACAGGAAAATATAGAATTTGCAAGCCCTTTCCACGGTTAAATTCCTGAAATTTCTGAGTTTTCAGGATTTCGGAGGGAAAACGGGATTTTCCGGCGGACGGACTTGAGCGGCCGGGAAAAAGAAGGTATAATGTAGGAAATTACGGCGTGAAAGCACGGAAGAAGGGAGCAGCATATGAGACATACATTTACATTGGCCAATGGTGTGGAGATTCCGGCGGTGGGCTTCGGTACCTACAAGGCCGCAGAACACAACGATGAGGCTATTATCAGCGAAGCTATCCGGCAGGGCTACCGGCATCTGGATACGGCTGCCTTTTATTTTAATGAGGAAGCAGTGGGAAAAGCAGTCCGGGAAAGCGGCATTCCCCGGGAAAAATTTTTCCTGACCTCGAAGGTCTGGAGAGACCGCCTCGGCTACGATTCAACCCTGCGGGAGTTTGAAGAGTCCTGTAAAAAACTGGACACCGACTATTTGGATCTGTATCTGATTCACTGGCCGAGACCCGACGACCTGACAGCCGAGTGGAAGGATCTGGACGTGGAAACCTGGAAAGCCCTGGAGGACCTCTATAAGTCGAAAAAGGTGCGGGCTATCGGCGTCAGCAATTTCCTGCCTCACCATCTGAACAACCTGCTGGAGCGGACCAGTATCATTCCTATGGTGAATCAGCTGGAGTTCCATCCGGGATATATGCAGAAGGCCGCGGTGGATTTCAGCCAGCGCCTGGGCATTCAGGTGGAGGCCTGGAGCCCCATCGGACGGGCTAGAGTGCTTGAGGAGCCGTTGCTTCAGGAGCTTGCGGAGAAATACCAGGTATCCGTAGCGCAGCTTTGCATCCGGTTCGCCCTTCAGTGCGGCGTACTGCCCTTGCCCAAATCCTCTTCCGGCGAGCGGATGCGTCAGAACCTGGACGTCTTTGGCTTTAATATCGAGGACGACGATATGCATCAGCTGATGACGCTGCCCCAGATCGGCTGGTCCGGAGAGCACCCGGACCGGGAGAGGGTGAAGTTACGATGAAATATCAGATAAATATGTCTGAATTATTATGATCAGAGAAATAATTTTATCATGGTCAGATTCAACGGTGAGAGAATAAAGCTCTATGACAATAACAGGCTTACAATAGTCGATGCGGCGCTTCAGGCGGGATTTCCAAACGATGAGCTGTTTCCAAAGCGCGGCACACCGATAAACTTTACGGTAAACGGTGTTGCAAGACTTGTAAGAGGCGAAGCAGGAGAGGGCGCAGTGGTGACCATGAATGGAAAGCCTGCAAGCATCAATACACCACTTGAGCCAAACAGTGAGATAATCATAGAGCCGTCCACAGCAGGAGAGGCAGCAGTGTATAAGATATCGCAGCTTGATGAGTACAATCATTCTGTCATTACTTTTATCATAAACGGCAGAAGGGTTTCATGTCCTAGGTTTGTCCAGGTAAACGGAGAGCTTGAGCCGGAGGATTACAGCATCAGGGAAA
>USDU01000129.1 GCA_900553635.1 uncultured Lachnospiraceae bacterium
CTTTTTACTGCTTACTCATCTTTGATGTACTTGTCCAGAATGCTCTGGATGGTTCCATCGTCCTTCAGCTCCTGAAGTGCTTTGTTCAGTGCTGCGGTCAGTGCCGGGTTGTCCTTGGAAACTGCTGCTGCGTAATCCTCAACTACGTACTCAGTATCCAGAATCTTCAGTCCCTCATTGGCTGCTACGAACTCTTTTGCCGGCTGCTGGTCGATAACCACACAGTCCACCTTGTCCTGAAGCAGAGCCTGTACAGCAGTTGCGCCGTTAGTGTATGCGATGACATGATCCTCGCCATAATCATCAGAGCAGTACAGATGTCCGGTAGTTCCTTCCTGAACGCCGATGATCTTGTCATTTGCCAGATCATCTACGGTTGTGACATCAGAGCCATCTTTTACGATGATGACCTGTACACCTGTGGAATAAGAATCTGTGAAGTCTACATTCTGCTTTCTCTCCTCGGTAACAGTCATGCCTGCCAGGGAGATATCAATCTTGCCAGCCTGGATAGCGGTAATCAGGGAAGAGAAATCCATATCCAGAATCTCAAGCTTCAGTCCCAGCTTGTCTGCCAGTGCCTGCGCGATCTCTGCGTCGATACCTACGATCTGATCCCCCTCTTTGTACTCGTATGGCGGGAATGCCGCGTTGGTTCCCATGGTCAGAACTCCATCCGCTACGGTGGTGAACTCTCCGTCTGCCGCTTCTGTGGTTTCTGTGGCTGCAGCCGCTGTTGTATCTGCTGCTGTCTCATCTGCTTTCTTTCCTCCGCAGGCTGCCAGTGATACGCACATCATGCCTGCCAGTAATACTGCTACTAACTTTTTCATAATTTTTTCCTCCCAACCTTGAAATGATATTCCATTACGTTTCAGGTTAAAACCTGTTTCCTATTATAGCGCCATTTTAGAAAATTGCAATACCCAAATTGCATAATTTTTAATACTTTATGCATTTTATAGTAATTTTATGCATAATTATGCTTATATACACGTATATTCCATGTTTTTATTCATATAAGACCCCTTTATCGTTTCGCTTTTTTCTTTTTCCGCCCATTATTTCGATCCGTTTTCTATCTTTTTCGTCCAAACTCTTGCCGGAACCTAAAGTCTTTCTTAATTTTCGCTCCTGTCATTGACATAAAAAACCAGTATGCTATACTGAAAACCGAATCTTTCCTCATATATATGTGGAAATTAAAATTAAGGAGTATATACTATGAATGTAATCGAATGGTTGAAGGTTCTTCTTCTTGGCATCGTGGAAGGTATCACGGAATGGCTTCCCATCAGCAGTACCGGACATATGATTCTGGTCAATGAATTTATCCATCTGAATGTCAGCGACGCGTTTATGGAAATGTTTCTGGTCGTCATTCAGTTGGGCGCAATTCTGGCGGTCGTAGTTCTCTATTTCGGCAAGCTGTGGCCCTTACCATGCCTTCCAAGGGCTGGATCAAGAAAGATACCTGGTCCCTGTGGTTTAAGGTGCTGATTGCAGTGCTTCCGGCTGCCATCATTGGTCTTCCCTTTGATGATAAGATCGATAAATTATTCTATAATTATCAGACTGTTGCTTTCACGCTGATCCTCTATGGCGTCTTGTTTATTATCATTGAGAATTATAATAAAGGCCGAAAGCCCCGGGTGAAATCTTTTAAACAGCTTTCTTATCCGATGGCTGTTTTTATCGGTGTTTTTCAGGTACTGGCTTTGATTCCGGGTACTTCCCGATCCGGCGCGACGATCCTGGGCGCTACGCTTCTGGGTACTTCCCGGTATATCGCGGCTGAGTTCAGCTTCTTCCTGGCGATTCCGGTAATGTTTGGCGCAAGTCTTTTGAAGCTGGTAAAATTCGGTTTCCATTTTACCGGGACGGAAGCAGCGATTCTGATTGTGGGCATGGTGACGGCGTTTGTGGTTTCGGTGCTGGCGATTAAGTTCTTGATGGGATATATTAAGAAAAATGATTTTAAGGCGTTCGGATATTATCGGATTGTACTGGGAGCGCTGGTGATTGTGTATTTTCTGTTTTTTAATTAATTAACGGACGAAGAGAGAGAAGGGTTCCCCCCTCTCTCTCTTCTGTTTTGTGATGATGGACAAAATCCTGACACCGGGGGCTTCGCCCGGTGCCAGGATTTTTGACTTTGAAATATATCTAATTTATTTCGTCTCGAGAAGCTTTTCTACGCTTACCAGCTTTACACAGAGGACGAACAGATCTGCGGCTGCGGCCAGGTCTTCCGTAGTGGGGAAGGACGGGGCAATACGGATGTTGCTGTCCTTCGGGTCGTTGTGGTACGGGTAGGTGGCGCCTGCACCGGTCATGACAACGCCTGCTTCCTTACACTTGGCCACGATAGCTTTTGCACAGCCTTCCATGGCCTCAAAGGAGATGAAGTAACCGCCGTTGGGGCGTACCCAGGTTCCGATCTCAAGGCCGCCAAGCTCTCTGTCCAGGGTATCCAGTACTGCTTCGAATTTCGGACGGAGAATGACTGCATGCTTACGCATGTGGGCTTTGATTCCGTCGATGTCTTTGAAGAAGCGTACGTGACGCAGCTGATTGAGCTTGTCATGACCGATGGTCTGGATGGTCATCTGCTTCTTGATATCTTTGATATTGTTCTCGGATGTGGCAATGCAGGAGATACCAGAGCCCGGAAAGCTGATCTTGGATGTGGAGCAGAATTCAAATACCATATCCGGGTTGCCTGCCTTAGCGCACTCGCTTAAGATCTCGGGGATCTCATCCTGCCTGTCGTCATACAGGTGATGTACGCAGTAAGCATTATCCCAGAAGATACGAAAATCCTCTGCTGCAGGCTTCAGGTTTGCGAAGCGGCGTACGGTTTCATCCGAGTAGGTGATGCCCTGAGGATTGGAGTACTTCGGCACACACCAGATGCCTTTGACTGCCGGGTCGTTGTTGACCAGTTCTTCTACCATATCCATATCCGGTCCGGTTACGGTCATCGGGATGTTGATCATCTCAATTCCGAAGGATTCGGTGATGGCGAAGTGACGATCATAACCCGGTACCGGACACAGAAATTTTACTTTGTCCAGCTTGCACCAGGGAGTATGTCCCAGGATACCATGCATCATGGCTCTCGCTACCGTGTCATACATGATGTTCAGGCTGGCATTGCCATAGACGATGACGTTGTCGGCGGATACGCCTGTCATGCCCGCCAGCAGTTCTTTTGCTTCTTTCAGTCCGTCCAGCACACCGTAGTTGCGGCAATCCAGTCCTGTAGCGTCTTTCAGGTCGCTCTGGCTATTCAGCACGTCCAGCATGGGCATGGACAGGTCGAGCTGATCTGCGCCTGGCTTTCCTCTGGACATATCCAGATGTAAACCTTTTGCCTGGGCTTCTTTATACTTTGTCTCCAACTCTGTTTTCAGCTGCACAAGTTCCTCTTTGGTTAATTCGCGATACGGTTTCATCTTGCTCCTCCTCGTTCACTTATTGCTGCCTGTAGATACTTTTCGCAGTATTCATCATACTACAGATATCTCTGTAGCAGATTATCCTTTTTCGTCTGTTTTGTCAATACTCTTTTTTTCGCCAAATACTTCTGTCACCAGGCGATTGTATTCCTGCCAGGTAGGATGATCCTTCAATTCTTCCAAAGCTTTCGCAATGGAACGGTACATCCAGGCATGCATTTCTTTATTCTTCTCGTTGAAACGCTCCCAGATTTTATCGCCGATGATGCACTGATCCCGATATATCGCCCGCAGGTTCGAAAGCTTGTCCGCCAGGGCCAGCATCTTGGCGTCCCGGTCGGCTTCGGTCTCCAGGAAGGTGATGGTCTCCTGTTTTCTGGTCTTCCAGGTCAGTGCCGCCGGAAGGGTTCTCCGCTTGTCCTCGCTCTCATTCAGTACCAGCTCGGTAATGCGTCTGCCGAGCCGGGCATACAGGTCGTCCTCCGTAGCATCCGTGTCTTCAATGACGTCGTGGAGCACGGCAGCCGCGATAACTTCCTCGTCGTCTGTCATGGCTGATACGATGGCCGCTGCCTCGATGGGATGTACGATATACGGCACGTTAGTGCCCTTTCGCCTGGCTCCTGAATGAGCCTTCGTGGCAAATATAATCGCTTTGTCCAGTAAAGTCAGTGTCTTTTTCATTCCCCGCCTCTGTTCCCTCTCCGCTTTTTCTTATTCGCTCTGCGCATATACGCGAAGAACGGAAGGAATCTCTTTTACAATAGACATCTCGTTCATCACTAGAAGGGCATCCCTGAAATGACGTTCTTCCACCTGATCGGTAATGATAACCAATTCTGCGGTACCCTCGCCGACACTCTTCTGAATTACCTGGGCAATGCTCACATGATTGTTGCCGAACACCGATGCAATAGCAGCCAGTACACCCGGTCTGTCCTCCACTTCCATACGCATGAAGTAGCGGTTTTGCACTTCATCCACCGGCTTAATCCGCAGATTTTTATAGCAGGTACAGTTGATTCTTCCGGTGCTGCCTGCCACGATATCCCGGGCCACCTCGAAGATATCCCCGGCTACCGCGCTGCCGGTAGGAAGCTTTCCTGCTCCGCGTCCCTGGAACATGGCGTCGTCTACAGCATCGCCGTGTACAAAGACCGCATTAAAGGAATCATTAACGCCGGCCAGCGGATGATCTGCCGGAATCAGCATCGGGTATACCCCCGCCTCAATGCCGGTATCCGTATTACGCGCCACGCCCAGAAGCTTAATAACCATGCCCATCTCCGTGGCATAGGCAATATCTGCCGCCGTAATCTTCGTGATACCCTGTGTATACACATCCGAGAAGGTCACACGGGAATTAAACGCGATAGACGCCATAATCGCCACCTTACGGGCTGCGTCATAGCCTTCAACATCCGCTGTGGGATCCGCCTCCGCGTAACCCAACTCTGTCGCCAGCGCCAGCGCGTCCGCAAATTCCATATGATCCTTCGTCATCTTCGTCAGAATATAATTCGTAGTTCCGTTGACGATACCCATGACCTCAGTCAGGTGATTGGCCGCCAGACACTGCTTCAGCGGACGGATAATCGGAATGCCGCCTGCCACAGCCGCCTCAAACATCAGATCGCAGCCATGCTCTTCCGCCGCGTCCAACACTTCTTTTCCATGCTCCGCCAGCAGATCCTTATTGGCCGTCACCACATGCTTTCCAGCATGAAGTGCCTCCGTAATATAAGTCTTCGCCGGTTCGATACCGCCCATAACCTCGATGACAATCTCTATCTCCGGATCGTCCAGAATCTCCTTCCAGTTGTCGGTAAAAAGACTGCTGTCCATGCCCTCTCTTGGCTTCTTTGTATTGCGGACCAAAATCTTCTTCAGCTCCACCACTGCGCCAAGCTTCTTCGGCATCTCATCCTTCTGCCACTGCAAAATATCATACACGCCGCTTCCGACAGTTCCCGCGCCCAGAAGCGCGGCTTTAATTACCCGTACGTCACTCATTTTCTTTTCTCCTGCCTGTGAAAGTCCTGCTGCCCGCGTTTCTTTTATAATTTAATCTTGATTTTGACCCGGATGCAGGATTTTTATTACTGATTTCTGTATACAGTGTACTATGATTTTTTTACAGTGTCAATTCAACAGGCGACGCACCGGGCTTATTTTAGGGCTGTATTTTTGTACTTTTTTTCATACTTTTTTCATACTTTTTATCTGTTATTTTCTCCGGCTGTCTGAAATTCATTCATATGTGGCCGGAACCGACAGGGCAGCAGTGTCTGCTGACAGTGGGGATTTCTTCTCTCCTCAATGGCAATGGCCCGGCAAAAAGTCTTCCAAAGCATCTGAAATTCCTCCTCACGCTCTGAACGCCTCGCCAGGAATCCCCGATTCAGTTCCTGATCGTCCGTCAGCACCCACCAGCCACCCGCCGGGTGCAGCGCCAGCAGTCCCCGCTTCAAATCATGGATAATCCAGTTCTCCTGCCGAAACCGATCCGCAAAATGAGGCGCAATCAGCGGCAGCACCGCATACGGCGGCTCCATCCGGGCGTACAATACCCCACCCGGCAGCTCTTCAAACCGCAGAAAACCCAGCATCCGATGTGCTTCATGCCAAGCCTTCTGCCGCAGCTTCATCACCAGGGCTATGGACGGATCCTGAAGATAATGGATCGCCTTCGCCCCGTCCTCCATGGAAAGTCCCCGTGCAATCAGCCGGTAGATGGCGTCCGCCTTGTCCGGATGGGGGCAGGCGCAGGCATAACAGATGGCCTCCCCGGCCTCCTCGCCCATCCGATGAAACACTGTCCGCAATACCTTCTCCGCTTTTTCCATATCCGTCTTTACATCCCGGTACTCGCAGAACAGCTCGTAGGTATCCACATCCGCTGTCTTAAGCTTCACCCGCCTGTGCCCCAGACGACTGTCCCAGGCGTCATAGACGCCGGTCAGAATCCCGTCCAGGCTGTCTTCACATACAAAAACCGTCATACAGGCGTTCTCTCCTCCCATCCTGCTCTATCCCATCTCTTCTTCATGCCTGCAATCGAGTCGTATCTGTCTGAGGCACCCGGTAATCATCAAACAGCGACAGCTGCCGGTACGTCACGTCCCCGCTGATACCATAAGGCAGCCGTTCCTTCACATCCAGAAGATTCCGGGTAATAAAATCCTCCTCAATCCGGATCGGATACATGGTCTTTCCCCTGCAGGTAATAAAATACAGCGCCCGCTTCAGTACCACACCCATCCGCTTCAGATCCGGGAAATCCACCGTTCCAAGCCTCCTGGCCTTCACAATCCACTGAGCCGACTTCACGCCGATGCCCGGCACCCGAAGAAGGGTCTGATAAGAAGCCCGGTTCACCTCCACCGGGAACGCTTCCAGATGCCGGAGCGCCCAGTCGCACTTGGGATCCAAAAGCACGTTAAAATTCGGCCGTTCCTCAGATAAAAGCTCCCCGGCCTCAAAGCCGTAATACCGCAGCAGCCAGTCCGCCTGATAGAGCCGGTGTTCCCGTAAAAGCGGCGGCCCGCCCGGAAGTTCTGGCAACGTACTGTCATCATTCACCCGCACAAAGGCAGAATAAAACACCCGCTTCAAATCAAACTTCTGATACAGCGACTCCGCCACCGACATAATCTGAAAATCATTCTCCGGCGTCGCCCCGATAATCA
>USDU01000130.1 GCA_900553635.1 uncultured Lachnospiraceae bacterium
TGATGTAGGGGTCAGAGATAAGCTGTAAGAGGCCGTAGGCCACGCCGGTCATGATGCCGGTGCGCAGGCCGTACCAGTAACCGATGCAGCAGATAAACAGCATGGAAAACAGGGTGACGGAGCCGCCCATGGGAGCCTCGAAAAGCTTCAGGAACGAAGTAATCATGGCCAGCGCCATGGCTGCCGCCGCGAAAACCAGATGCTTGGTTTTGAATCTGGTCTTGCCTCCGGTGACGTAGCAGGCCAGAATGAGAAGAAGCAGCATCAGAGCCACCAGGGCGCCATAGCCCAGGCCCGTCAGGTTATAGGTGGTACCGCCGTACTCGTCCACCAGCTTCGTAGCAAAAAGTGACATAAAAAAATCCTCCTTAGGTATGAAAAATTTCACAGGAGGGGATACAAAAGATGCTTCCTTACGCCGGTACTAACCGGTTCAACTAATGAGGGTCAACACAGAAGTGTATTCTCAGCCTTTGGCTCCCCTAGCTGTCGCTATGTGATTAATTCCACTATAGGGTAATTGGGAAAGAAAGTCAAGAGAAAACATTTTGTGTTTTCGTGAGTAAATAGTGATGCTCAGGCGCGAAATTACGCGGAATGCGTAATTTCTGTGCATCGCGAAGCGTGTTGCTGTGAACGAAGTGAACAGTAACAGAAGATTTGACAGGGGCAAAGAAGGGGCTTATACTTGTAGAATATGAATCCATATGGAATAGAACCCTGGTAGCCAAAGGTGAAACAGGGTCAAAGTATAAGAAACGGAGAATTCTATGAACCGAGTACCGAACAATAAAAAAGTCATCTTTCTCTTAAGCGCCCTCTGTTGCCTTCTTCTGGTGTGCGTGAATATTTATCAGCAGAAAACCTGGCGGAGCATGGACCTGATTATTTTTATGGGCCAGAGCAACATGAGCGGCGCAGGCGGCGACGCAAGTGCCGCGCCAAAGCTTACCGAAGGAGCCGGTTACGAGTATCGCGCCGTGACCGACCCGGATACCCTGCATGTACTGGAGGAGCCATTTGGGGAGAAGGAAAATCGCGGAGCCCTGGACGACACGGAGCTTCTGGAGCGCAAGGGCAGTCTGGTGACCTCCTTTGTAAACGCCTACTATGAGCAGACGAAGGTGCCGGTGGTGGCTGTATCCGCGTCCCGGGGCAGCTCTTCCCTGAACGGCTGGCTGACCAAGGGCCTGAAGGAGGAGACAGCCGATCGCCTGAACGCGGCGAAGGACTGCATGAAGAAAGAAAAAATTCATGTGTATCACACCTACATGGTCTGGTTCCAGGGCGAGGCCGATGCAAATCTGGAGACTACGGTCGATGAATACAAGGCGCAGCTTGCCGAACTGGTCTCCTACATGAAGGAGCAGGGCGTGGAAAAATGTTTTCTGATTCAGCTTGGTCCGGATCTGACTGACCCGGCGAAGCACCAGGCTGTGATGGACGCGCAGCTTGCGGCCTGTGAGGAAAATGAGAATCTGATCTTGGTGTCTACCCTTCCGGCGGAGCTGACTGACGCGGATCTGCGGGATGAACTGGGCATCCATTACAACCAGGAGGCTCTGAATCTCATCGGCGCGGACGCCGGAAAAAATGCGGGAGCGTATGTGAAAGAGCATGGATCAGAAAAATAGTCTTGGTAAAACCCTGTGGGAGCTGGCCATGCCGTTCCTGCTGTATGTGAGTCTGAATATGGCAATCCAGGCGGCACTGGAATTGTGCTTTTTCGAATTTTTTACAGCTCCGGAGCATGCAGTCTGGGAGCTGGCTGCTGTTAATGCCATTGAAATTCCAATTTTTCACAGGATGTATTGTGAAGATCGCATTCGTGGGCAGGCGGATGGGCAGAAAACGCGCAGCAGCGGAAAAACTGCCGCCTGGAAAAAGCAGCCCCGGATAAGCCGGCTGATTCTGGCGATCCTGGGTGGTCTGTTCCTGGGCCGCGGCTTCAACCTGTTGATTGGCCTAACGCCATTACCCACCCTGTTTCCGGGCTATGAGACGGCCAGCGACAGCCTGTATACGGGAAGTCTTCTGTCTCTGGTGGCGGCCAGTGTGGTGACGGCCCCGCTCCTGGAAGAACTTCTGGTGCGGGGAATTCTCTACCGGAATCTGAAAAAGGTGTTGCAGAACCCTTATGCAGCTATTGTTTGCGCGTCCCTGCTCTTTGGTATTCTTCACGGTAATCTGGTGCAGGGGCTGTTCGCGTTCCTGATCGGTTTGTACCTGAATTGGGTTTACGAGGCGGAAGGTTCGCTTCCTCCGGCGATTCTGGCCCATGCGGCGGTTAATGGATCTACCATTTTCATGGAAATGAAACCAGAGTGGCAGAGTGTGCTTTACGGCAATCTGCCTTTGTATCTGACGGTGACGGCGGTATGTCTGCTGGCAGGATTTTGTATATGGAAGAAATTTACAGTCTAGCCAAGACAGAAAAAGCAGTTCCATTATGGGCTGCTTTTATTTTGCAGGTAATAAGCCAAAGCAGGTATTTGCATGAAAAAAAGATTGAAAAAAGTGAGAAGGAAATTGTTCGCACAGACCGCATTTTCATAAAAAAAAGAGAAAATATAGACACAATTCGTGCGGAAATTCAAAATTCACAAATAATCTGACAATAATAAAAAAATTCACTCTTTACATACGAAAAAAATCGTTGTATAGTACCAATAAAGTCAGAGCAGGACGCTGCACTGAAGAATAATAATTGAAAATTCCAAACAAGCGAGTTCAAGGATCTGGAGGGATAGGTATGAGCCAACAGAGCATGGGATTGTATGACCCGCGATTTGAGCACGATAACTGCGGTATCGGTGCAGTGGTCAACATCAAAGGATTGAAAAGTCACGAGACCGTGGCGAACGCATTGAAAATTGTAGAGAACCTGGAACACAGGGCCGGCAAAGACGCCGAAGGTAAGACTGGAGACGGAGTAGGAATCTTATTACAGATATCACATAAGTTCTTCTCCCAGGCAGTCAAACCTCTCGGCGTCTTTTTAGGTGAAGAAAGAGATTACGGTATCGGAATGTTCTTCTTCCCCCAGGATGAGCTGAAGCGCAACCAGGCCCGGAAGATGTTCGAGATCATCGTGGAAAAGGAGGGCATGGAGTTCCTGGGCTGGAGAGAGGTTCCTACCGTACCTTCCGTTCTCGGAACCAAGGCGCTGGAAAAGATGCCGTGCATCATGCAGGGCTTCGTGAAGCGTCCGGCGAATGTGGAAAAGGGACTGGATTTCGATCGGAAGCTCTATGTGGCCCGCCGGACCTTTGAGCAGTCCAACGACGATACCTACGTGGTATCCCTTTCCAGCAGAACCATTGTATACAAGGGCATGTTCCTGGTACATCAGCTGCGTTCCTTCTTCCAGGATCTGCAGGATGAGAATTACGAATCGGCCATCGCCATCGTACATTCCCGTTTCAGTACCAATACAAACCCCAGCTGGGAGAGAGCTCATCCAAACCGTTTTATCGTACACAACGGCGAGATCAACACCATCCAGGGCAACGCGGACAAGATGCTGGCCCGGGAGGAAACCATGGAGTCCAGCCATCTGAAAAAAGATCTGAACAAGGTGCTTCCGGTGGTTAATGCATCCGGTTCCGACTCCGCCATGCTGGATAATACCCTGGAGTTCCTGGTTATGAGCGGTATGGATCTTCCGCTGGCCGTCATGATTACCATTCCGGAGCCCTGGGATAACAACAAGGCCATGTCTCAGAAAAAGCGTGATTTTTACCAGTATTACGCTACCATGATGGAGCCCTGGGACGGCCCGGCATCCATTCTGTTCAGCGACGGCGATGTGATGGGAGCCGTTCTGGACCGCAACGGCCTTAGACCTTCCCGTTACTACATCACCACCGACGACACCCTGATTCTTTCCTCTGAGGTGGGCGTCCTGGACATCGACCCGACGAAGATTGTCATCAAAGAGCGTCTCCATCCTGGAAAAATGCTTCTGGTGGATACAGTCAAAGGTGAGGTCATCGACGACGAGCATCTGAAAGAAAAATACGCTTCTGCGCAGCCCTACGGCGAGTGGCTGGACAGCAACCTGGTACAGTTAAAGGATCTGAAGATCCCCAATGAAAGAGTACCGGAGTTTTCCGCAGATGAGCGCAGAAAACTGCAGAAGTCCTTTGGATACAACTACGAGGAATACCGTACCTCCATCCTGCAGATGGCCCAGAACGGAGCCGAGGGTATCGGAGCCATGGGTATCGACACCCCGCTGGCGGCATTGTCCGAGGAGCATCCGCCGCTTTTTAACTATTTCAAGCAGCGGTTCGCCCAGGTTACCAATCCGCCCATCGACGCCATCCGTGAGGAAATCGTCACCTCTACCACCGTGTATGTGGGCAAGGAAGGAAATGTGCTGGAGGAGACCCCGGAAAACTGCAGACTGCTTCGCATCAACCATCCGATTCTGACGAACACGGATATCCTGAAGATTAAGAGCATGAAGGTTCCCGGCTTCAAGGTAGAAGTGATTCCGATTACCTATTATAAAAATACCAGCCTGAAGAAGGCCATGGATCGTTTGTATGTGGAGGCGGACCGTGCTTATCGGGACGGCGCGAATATCCTGATTATCTCCGACCGGGGCGTGGATGAGAACCATGTGGCGATTCCGTCCTTGCTTGCGGTATCCGGACTGAACCAGCATCTGGTTACCACCAAGAAGCGTACCGGCGTGGCGTTGATTCTGGAGAGCGGCGAGCCCAGAGAGGTACATCATTTCGCAGCACTTTTAGGCTACGGCGCCTGTGCTATCAACCCCTATCTGGCACAGGAGACCATCCGGGAACTGGTATCATGCAAGCTGCTGAATAAAGATTATTACGCAGCCGTAGACGATTATAACAGCGCGGTACTTCATGGCATCGTAAAAATCGCTTCCAAGATGGGTATTTCCACCATCCAGTCCTATCAGGGCTCCAAGATCTTCGAGGCCATCGGTATCGACAAGAATGTGGTGGACGAGTACTTCACCAATACCGTCAGCCGTGTGGGCGGCATCACTCTGGCAGACATCGAGAAACAGGCGGACGAGCTTCATTCCGCAGCCTTTGATCCCCTGGGACTGAACGTAGACCTGACTCTGGAGAGCGTGGGACGCCATAAGAGCAGAAGCGGCGGCGAGAAGCATTTGTACAATCCGCAGACCATCCATCTGCTGCAGGAGTCCACAAAGCGGGGCGACTACAAGATGTTCAAGGAATATACGGAGCTTATCAACGGGGAAAATAACCGGGGCTATCTCCGGAGACTGATGGACTTCAACTATCCGAAGAAGGGTGTGCCCATTGAGGAAGTAGAGAGCGTGGATTCCATCGTGACCCGGTTTAAGACCGGAGCCATGTCCTACGGATCCATTTCCCAGGAGGCCCATGAATGTCTGGCCATCGCCATGAACACTCTGCATGGCAAGTCCAACTCCGGTGAGGGCGGTGAGAGCCTGGAGCGTCTGGAAATCGGACCGGACGGCCTGAACCGCTGTTCTGCCATCAAGCAGGTGGCTTCGGGACGTTTCGGCGTAACCTCCCGCTATCTGGTCAGCGCCAAAGAGCTGCAGATCAAGATGGCCCAGGGCGCGAAGCCCGGTGAGGGCGGCCATCTGCCGGGCGGAAAGGTGTATCCGTGGATTGCCAAGACCCGTCACTCCACGCCGGGCGTGAGCCTGATTTCCCCGCCGCCTCATCACGATATCTATTCCATTGAGGATTTGGCGCAGCTGATTTATGATTTGAAGAATTCCAACCGGGACGCACGGATTTCTGTGAAGCTGGTTTCCGAGGCCGGCGTGGGAACTGTCGCAGCCGGTGTAGCCAAGGCCGGAGCCCAGGTTATCCTGATTTCCGGATACGACGGAGGTACCGGCGCGGCGCCCAGAAGCTCCATCCACAACGCGGGACTTCCCTGGGAGCTGGGACTGGCGGAGACTCACCAGACTTTGATCATGAATGGTCTGCGAAGCCGTGTCCGCATTGAGACCGACGGCAAGCTGATGACCGGAGAGGATGTGGCCATCGCGGCCATGCTGGGAGCCGAGGAGTTCGGCTTCGCCACAGCGCCGCTGGTAACCATGGGCTGCGTCATGATGCGTGTCTGCAACCTGGATACCTGCCCGGTGGGCGTGGCTACCCAGAACCCGGAGCTGAGAAAACGGTTCCGCGGCAAACCTGAATATGTCATCAACTTCATGCGCTTTATCGCGCAGGATCTCCGGGAGTACATGGCCCGTCTGGGCGTGCGCACCGTGGACGAGCTGGTGGGACGCTCCGACCTTCTGAAGGTCCGCGAGGGACTGACCGGCCGTCAGGCGGAGATTGACTTAAGCAACATCCTGAACAACCCGTTCGCAGGTAAGGGCCAGAAGGTTATCTTTGATCCGAAGCTGGTCTACAACTTCGAACTGGAGAAGACCCTGGATCAGAAGGTTCTGTTCAAGCAGCTGCTCCCGGCCCTGGAAAATGGCACCAAGCGCAGCATCGAGCTGGATGTGGGCAATACGGATCGTGCTTTCGGCACCATGTTTGGTTCTGAGATCACCAAGCGGTATCCGGAAGGCCTGGAAGAGGATACTTTTACGGTAAAATGTAAGGGCGCGGGCGGACAGAGCTTCGGAGCCTTTATCCCGAAGGGTCTGACTCTGGAACTGGAGGGCGACAGCAACGACTATTTCGGCAAGGGTCTGTCCGGCGGCAAGCTGGTGGTTTATCCGCCCAGAGGTGTACACTTCAAGCAGGATGAAAATATTATCATCGGAAATGTGGCTCTCTACGGCGCCACCAGCGGCAAGGCTTACATCAACGGCGTGGCCGGCGAGCGTTTCTGCGTCCGTAATTCCGGCGCGGTAGCAGTCGTCGAGGGCGTGGGCGACCACGGCTGCGAGTACATGACCGGTGGCCGGGTGGCCGTTATCGGCAAGACGGGCAAGAATTTCGCCGCAGGTATGAGCGGCGGCGTGGCTTATGTGCTGGATGAGGACCGCGACCTGTATACAAAGCTCAATAAGAGTATGGTTCTGATTCAGGAAGTGACCGATAAATACGACGTGCTGGAGCTGAAGGGCATGATCGAGGATCATGTGGCTTACACCAACTCCGAGAAGGGCAAGGAAATCCTGGCGAACTTTGGAG
>USDU01000131.1 GCA_900553635.1 uncultured Lachnospiraceae bacterium
TATCAATGCAGGCCTCCCGGCCTTTACGGGAGATTACGCAGACTGGGCTAAGACCCTGATTTATCTGTGCGATATGACCTTTACGGTGGCATTGACCGTGGGCAGCGTGAAGGGCGCGCAGGTGTTGACCAGTAAAGCACTGGGATTGTAAGAGAGAAAAGGAGATAAGAAAGATGATTATTGAAATGAATAAAGACATTGAAAAATACCAGGAATCGGTAGTATGGGGGCTGACAGTGAAGCAGCTCCTTTTTTCGGCCCTCAGCCTGCTGGCAGGGGGCAGCATTGTGCTTCTGACTTATCAGACGGTGGGCCTTACCACGGCGGCTTATCTGGCAATCCCAGTAGCCGCGCCGATTGCGCTGGGCGGTTTTTATAGCTACCACGGCATGAGTTTTTATGAGGTGACCAGGCGGAGAATCCGTCAGCTATTTTTCAATCGGACATTATTGTACCGGTCGCCGGAACGTAATGAGACGGAGAGTCGGAAAAAGAAGAAACGGCAGAAAAAAAAGAGAAGGGGTGAAGCATGAGATTATTTACAGACAACTTTCAGGAATTGAAGAAAGCCAGTGTGCCCCTGTATCGGACGCCCAAGTCCATACAGGAGACCATTGAGATTCTGAAGGTGGCGGAGAATGGCATTTTTGAAGTGCGGAAAGGCCATTATTCCAAGACCTATCGCTTTCAGGATATTAACTATACAACGACCACAGAGGGCGAGCAGCTCAGTATTATAGAACGGTACTGCAAGCTGCTGAACAGCCTGGACGTGGAGTTCAAAATCACATTGAACAATAAGAATAAGGACATGCAGAAGCTGCGGAAAAATGTGTTCCTGAAGGAGCGTCAGGATGGCTATGATGAGTACCGGGGTATGTATAACCACATCGTGGAGGCAAAGATTCAGGAAGGAAAACAGGGAATTGCCCAGGAACGGTATCTGACCATCACGATTGAACGTGGCAATTTTGAGGAAGCCAAAGCCCAGTTTGCGACAATCGAAGCATCGCTGCAGAAGGCGTTTCGGGAGCTGGGAAGCCCGATTGTGCCCTTAAGCGGCAATGAGCGGATGCAGGTGCTTTATGATTATTACCATCTGGGCGACGAGGAATCCTTTGATTTTGATATCCGGGAGGCGAAGCAAACAGGCACCGATTTTCGGAATGACCTGTGTAACGGAATGCTGAAATATTATTCCGATTACTTCCAGGATGAAAATAAGGTGGGCCGGGCGCTGTTTATTAAAAAATATCCGTCCGGCCTGTCGGATGGTTTCTTAAATGAAATCGCCAGTCTGCCGGTTCATTCCATGATAAGCATTGATGTGGTACCGATTCCCAAGGAGCTGACCACGAAAATTTTGCAAAAAAAGTATCTGGGAATTGAATCCGACATTATCCGACAGCAGCGTGTCCGGAACCGGAATAACGACTTCTCTTCGGAAATTTCTTACACCAAAAGAAATGAGAAGAAGGAGATTGAGAACATCATGGACGATGTGCGGGATAACGACCAGTGCCTTTTTTATGTGGCGGTGACCATGGTATTTCTGGCCAAGACCAGGGAGGAGCTGGACAGTATCACCGATACGGTCATGACGATCGGCAAGCGCAACTCTGTGACAATAGATAAGCATTACCTGATGCAGAGGGAGGCGGTGAATACGGCGCTTCCCATCGGCGTTCGTCAGGTGGAGACTATGCGGACCATGCTGACCCAGTCGCTGGCTTCCCTTCTGCCCTTCAACGTACAAGAGTTGCAGGACGAAACCGGCGTTTACTACGGAATCAATCAGGTCAGTAAAAACATTAACGTGGGTAACCGGAAAAAGCTCATGAACGGAAACGGCTTCATCTTCGGGGTTCCCGGAAGCGGCAAGTCCTTCTTTTCCAAGATGGCAATGGGAGCTGTCTATCTGAGCAATGGTCCGGACTGCCATACAGACGATATCATTGTGGTGGATCCCATGAATGAGTATTTTGATATCGCAAAATTATATGGCGGAACAGTGGTAAACCTGAGCTCCTACACGGATAACTACATGAACCCGCTGGAAGTGGATCTGGCAGATCTGTCTGTCCTTAAACGCCGGGCGGTGATCCGGCAGAAGTCTGAGTTCATGCTGGGCCTGTGCGAGCAGTCTACCGGAGAGTCCTTAAATTCCCGGCAGAAAACGTTGATTGACCGTTGTGTCAGAAAAGTATATCAGGAGGCAGCCCGGAAGAAGCAGATTCCGGTGATGACAGACTTTTACCGGACACTATTGGAGCAGAAGGAGGAAGAGGCCAGGGGGCTGGCCTTATCCATGGAGCTATTCACGGAAGGTTCCTTGAATATTTTTAACCATCAGAGCAACGTGGATGTGGACAACCAGTTTCTGGTATTTGGTATTCAGGATCTGGGCGAGGAGCTGTTCCCCATTGCCATGCTGGTCATGCTGGAATGTATCCAGCAGAGAATTATGGAAAACTGGAAAAAGGGGATTGCCACATGGTTATGGATCGACGAGTTCCATGTACTGCTCCAGTCGCCCTATTCAGCAAACTATCTCTGGGCACTGTGGAAAAAGGTACGAAAGCGCCGGGGTATCTGTACCGGTATCACCCAGAACCTGGCGGACATCCTGCGAAGCGACAGCCGGGATACCATCGG
This sequence comes from uncultured Lachnospiraceae bacterium, assembly GCA_900553635.1. Next base: position 2,656 of record USDU01000131.1, read on the forward strand.
TACCATGCTGGCCAATTCGGAGTTCGTAGCTTTGCTTCGGCAGTCCAGTACCGATTTGGATACAGTGGCGGACGCCCTGAATATCTCGGAGGCTTAACTGGATTATGTCAACAATGCCCCGGCAGGAACCGGCCTGCTCCGGTTTGGGTCTGTGGTGATTCCCTTTGATGAGACGGTATCGAAGGATTCAAAGCTCTATCAAATGTATAATACAAATCCCTATGAGCTGGCGGAGCAGGCAGAGTCGGCGGATGGAGGTGGCAGCACTGATTATCCGGCAGAAGATTGATAAGCCTGTCAGGTTGCATGTGAAGAAAGGCAGCGGTATCCGGGTGCGGACGTCCGGTCAGAGAGCAGCAGTCAAAGGAGCCCGGATTTATACCGTACAGCGGGGGCCGAAGGTGAAAAGAATCAGCACGAAGGCGAGCGCTCCACGCCGTTACAGCCGAAAAGGCAGTGACGCCTACCGCCAGGGAAGGCGCTATTACACAACACGGCAGTATCAGGCGGTTCCTTATTATAATAAGAAGAAACAGGTACAAGCCATCCAAAAAGAAGGCTATCGGAAAGAAAAACAGCCGGAAGGCAAAAAGAAGTCCCGCCCCGGAAGCGCATGGGGAGACCGATACAGAACGGAGGATTATCAAAAAAGGGCAAAAGCCGGGAAAAAGCAGAAGCAGACAGACGCAAAAAAGGAAGCCACGTGGCGGCAGCTAAGGCAGAGAAAGATTGCCTATTTCCTTGATAAGACCCGTTCCGAGGAGGAGCAAAAGGACAGTATCGCCAAGTTCACCCGGGATGTTGCCATCAAGTATTTGGAGGTTCTTGTGAAAAAGGCGGTAGCAGCCATTGGAGGCTTTCTGGTGGGCGCAGCCCTCTTTATCGCAGTGGCCTTTATCCCGGTGGTGGCAGTGGTGACTATCCTTTACAATTCGCCGTTTGCCATATTTTTGCCGACACTGGAAGAGGGGGAACAGGTCACGGACGTCTTTTCTTCTTATCTGTCTGATTTCCGGAAGGAAGCAGAGCAGCTTGCGCAGGAGCATAGCGGCTATGATGAGGGAGAACTGATCTATGTAGACTATGAGGGTGGCGGGGCAGAGCCCTCCAATCTCTATGACATGATAGCCGTCTATATGGTCCGATATGGCGTTGGGGATACGGCCTCTATTGTGAATGACACAACAAAAAGCTGGATGTGGACGGTCATGGAGGATATGTGTAGCTACACATTGGAGACGGGAACCGAGGAACGGGACACCGGAGAAAAGGATAAGAATGGTCAGGCCATCACGGAGACCGTCTCTGTCCTGTATGTGAAGGTTTATCTGAAAACCTATTCGGATATGGTGGCAGAGTACGGCTTCGGCGAAGATGAAGTAGCCATGCTGGAAGAGCTTATGCGTCCGGAAAATCTGGCCCTGCTTGGCGGTAATGGCGCGGGCAGCTTTGAAAAGCTCACGGAGGAAGAGATCCGGACTGCTCTTGGCGATGCTTCCGGTGACGTGGGAACGGCCCTGTCTTATGCGCTTAGCAAGGTAGGGTATCCATACAGTCAGGAGCTGCGGGACAGCGGCGACTATTACGACTGCAGCTCTTTGGCCTACTACGCATGGAAAGCAGCCGGAGTGGATATCAGCTACGGTGGCTCCTACTCGGCGGCGGCCCAGGCCCAGGGACTGGAACAGGCCGGAAAGAGCGTCCCGTTGGAAGAGTTACAGCCCGGAGACTTGATTTATTTCAGCTACGTCCATAACGGACGTTATAAGAATATCAGCCACGTAGCCATCTATGCCGGAAACGGTATGATAATCGAGGCGGCAAATGAAAGTACAGGCGTCGTATACCGGAAGCTTCACAGCCGGGGAAGTATCGTAACGGTATGCAGACCCTAGAAGGGAGAGGAAGACAATATGAAAAATGAAGTCATGGATAATATGGAATATCTGATGCAGGAATTACACAGGGAGTGGGCCAGATCCGGCCCTTCCCGGGTTTCCTGTACCCTGCAGAGCGTGGAGGTGAACGAGGTACAGGGAGCACTGGCGAAGCAGATAGAAAAGCAGCAGCTCTTACTGGAGCGGGAAGATCTGACCTTTCAGAGAAGCGTCCAGCTCCTGCGGATGAACTACATCCTGCTCCGGCTGGCGAAAAAGATGAAGGCGGAGCAGGTACAGAAAAGCGAGCGTAACGACAGCGGTGAGCTGGGGCTTTTGCTGGACGAGGAAGAGGAGCAGGCGCTGGCGGAGCTGATGCGGAATGGGAAAAAGGAGGAGTAGATAGAAAACCATGTATCAGATGAATCAGTTATATGATACCGCAGTGGAACGGGCAGCCGCATCTTCCGAGGCATGGAAAGAGGTGCTGCGGCTGAATGGGCGGCTGTACCGGTACGAGTGGATCAATATACTGTTGATCTGGATACAGCGTCCGAATGCAGTGCTGGCGGCGGATTATGACAGTTGGAAAAAGGTAGACCGCTATGTGCGCCGGGGAAGCCGGGGGATCGCCATCTTTCCTTCCAGGGCCTTAAAACCGCATTTGCGCTATGTATTCGATCTCAAGGACACTGGAGGCAGGAGCCGGAAGCTTACCTGGGATCTGGATGGGCCGCATTTGGAAGAATATCTGGACTATCTGGTAGAGAGCGGACAGATGGAGGCCTACGATGAAAAGGATGATGAAAAGGCGCAAAAAAATCTGTTAAATATATTTACAGGAACAAATGTTTGGGGTATGATAAAAGCAGATTACAGCGAACGAATTTCAGATCTGGTCAGGAGAACAGAAGGACTGACGGAAGAGAAGGCCGAAGATATGGTCTATCGCAGCGTCCTGTATACGGTAGGAAGCCGGTGCGGACTGGACACCGGAGAGCCGGATTTTTCGGATATCCGGGACTATGCCGACGAAGAGGTACTGTATCGGCTTGGGACACTGGTCAATGATATATCCTGTGAGATCTTAAGGGAGTTCGCGCGAAACATCCGATATATGGAGCGCGAAAGGAGAAAGATATACGATGGAAGGGATGAATCTGCATTATCAACGAAAAGACGGCCTGCTGTATCCGGAGCTGGGAGTACCCGGACAGGATCTGAGCCGCATCGGAAAGTACGGCCATCTGGCCATGAGCTACCTGAAAGAGAACGAAGCGAGCCGGTACAGCTTTCTTTACCGCTGTGGGAAGCTGGAGGAGAAGATGCAGGAAGTAGACCGGGAAGCGAACGAGATGCTGGCAGAGCTGATGGACAGCTACCTGAAAGCCAGACCCCTGCAGCACCGGAGATCCTTTCTGGAACAGTGGAAGTTGCGGGAACAGGCGCAGATGCAGGCGGAGGAGATCGTACTGCGCGAGATCGTCTGGCAGTACCATTAGATTTTCACTATGATCTCTGGGAGCTTCCGGAAGGAGGCCCCAAGACCAGATACCAGTGGAACCGGGACGCCATCCAGACCTTAAAGCAGATCGAGGTAGAGGGCCGGAGAGCGACAGCGGAGGAACAGCAGGTATTGTCAAGATATGTGGGCTGGGGCGGTCTGTCCCAGGCGTTCGATGAACGGAATCCAGGCTGGACCAAAGAATACGCGGAGCTTCGGAGCCTTTTGGCCCCGGAAGAATATGCTGCAGCGAGGGCCTCGGTCAATACCGCGTTTTACACGCCGCCGGAGGTGGCGGCCTGCATGGGGCAGGCATTAGAACAATTCGGATTCCGATCCGGAAATATATTGGAACCGTCTATGGGAATCGGCAGCTTCTTCGGAAGTATGCCGATTTCTTTGCAGAACAGCAAATGCTATGGAGTGGAGCTTGATCGGATATCCGGAAGGATAGCAAGGCAGCTTTACCAGACGGCCAAGATTCAGATTACCGGCTTTGAAAAGACTGCTTTTCAGGCCGATTTTTTTGATGTGGTTATTGGAAATGTGCCCTTTGGCGATTATAAGGTCCATGACCCTGCCTACGATAAGTATCATTTCCGGATTCATGATTATTTTATCGCGAAAGCATTGGATCTGGTAAGGCCCGGAGGCCTGGTGGCTGTAATTACCACCAAAGGAACCATGGATAAGAGCAACCCGACCGTGAGAAAGTATCTGGCCGAACGGGCCGAGCTGAAAGGAGCGGTTCGGCTTCCCAGTACAGCATTCAAGGCGCAGGCAGGAGCCGAGGTGACGGCAGATATCCTGTTTTTGCAGAAGCGGGAGCGGAAAATGGAGGTGGAACCGGACTGGGTACATCTGGGATATACGGAGGACGGCATTGCGGTAAATTCCTATTTCGCAGAGCATCCGGAAATGATGCTGGGCAGGATGGAGTATGACAACGGCCCCTTTGGAGCAGACAGC
>USDU01000132.1 GCA_900553635.1 uncultured Lachnospiraceae bacterium
CAAATGAAGCAGGCCAGGGAACCATTACCATGCCTGCAGCGGCGGCAGATACAGATCATCCCTGCGATCAGGGCTGCGTACAGGCTCTGGGTGTATTTCTGGATACCATCGTTATCTGCACCCTGACCGGTTTTGTGGTTATTATGGGAAGAATGTGGCTGACCGGAGAGGCGGACGCCTGGTTCGAACTTGGAAAGCTGGAGAAGTTCCTGGCATCTTGTGGTGCACTGACCGGAAGCAGTGGAGCGGCTTATGGCTTTGTGACCCTGCTGGTAAGCCTTTGCTTTGGCCTGTTCGCCTTCACCTGCCTGATGGGCTTCATGTCCTTTACCGAGATGTGCGCGAACCGTATTTCCGCCAACAAGGCCTTCATCAATGTGATCCGCGCCCTGTGCCTGGTGGTCATCAGCTTCGGCGTTATCACGAATATCGCGGGTATGGATCTGGGAGCCCTCTGGGATCTGAGCGATTTTGCTAATATCCTGATGGTATACTGTAACCTGCCGCTTCAGTACATAGGCTTCAAATACGTGTTGCGGGCATGGCGTCATTTCGAGAAACACGACGGAACCCCGTTTACTTCAGCGGTGGCGGGTATCTCTGTTCCGGTGTGGGATGAAAAAGCTGGAAAATAAAAGAGACGGGGAACTTTTCCCCTTGTAAAGCGGGCCGCTTTGGTATATAATTTCCAGAGCGGCCTGTTTTACGGAAGTAAGAAATGAAAGGCCATTTCAGAAGAATAACGGGAGTGAAGAAGAATGAGTAAAGTAAGAACAAGATTTGCGCCGAGTCCTACCGGAAGAATGCATGTAGGTAACTTAAGAACGGCGCTGTACGCATATCTGATTGCCAAGCATGAGGACGGAGATTTCCTGCTTCGTATCGAGGATACCGACCAGGAGCGCTATGTGGAGGGCGCGGTCGATATCATTTACCGTACCATGAAGGAAGCGGGCCTGGAGCATGACGAGGGTCCGGACAAGGACGGCGGCGTGGGCCCCTATGTGCAGAGTGAGCGCCAGGCGGCAGGCATCTATATGGAGTACGCGAAAAAGCTGATTGAAAAAGGCGAGGCTTATTACTGCTTCTGCGACAAGGAACGCCTGGAGTCCCTGAAGACCGAAGTGGCGGGTAAGGAGATTGTTGTATATGATAAGCACTGTCTACATCTGTCTAAGGAAGAGGTAGAAGCGAAGCTGGCAGCGGGCGTACCCTTTGTTATCCGCCAGAATAATCCGACCACCGGAACCACCACCTTCCATGACGATATTTATGGCGATATCACCGTAGACAATGCGGAACTGGATGACATGATCCTGATCAAGTCCGACGGATATCCGACTTACAACTTCGCGAATGTGGTAGACGACCATCTGATGGGAATCACCCACGTAGTCCGTGGAAATGAGTATCTGTCCTCTTCTCCGAAATACAACCGTCTCTACGAGGCGTTTGGCTGGGAAGTGCCGGTCTATGTACATTGCCCGCTGATTACCGACGAGGAGCACAAGAAGCTGTCCAAGCGCTGCGGCCATTCCTCCTTCGAGGATCTGCTGGAGCAGGGCTTTCTGCCGGAGGCGATTATCAATTTCGTAGCGCTGCTGGGCTGGAGTCCGGATGAGGATCGGGAGATTTATTCTCTGGATGAGTTGATTAAGGCTTTTGATTATCACCACATCAGCAAGGCACCGTCCGTATTCGATTACACCAAGCTGAAATGGATGAACGGTGAGTACATCAAGGCTATGGACTTTGATAAGTTTTATGAGATGGCATTGCCGCATCTGAAGAAGGTCATTACCAAGGATTATGATCTGAAGAAGATCGCTGCTATGGTAAAGACCCGTATCGAGGTGTTCCCGGAGATCGAGGATATGGTAGACTTCTTCGAGGCAGTTCCCGAGTACGACACCGCGATTTACGCGCATAAGAAAATGAAGACCAGTGTGGAATCCTCTCTGGAGGTTTTAAAAGAGTTGCTTCCGATCCTGGAGGAGCAGGAGGACTACAGCAACGACGGACTGTATACACGTCTTCTGAAATATGTGGAGGAGAAGGGCTGTAAGAACGGCTATGTGCTCTGGCCCATCCGTATCGCCGTATCCGGCAGGCAGATGACGCCCTGTGGAGCGACCGAGCTCATGGAGGTCATCGGCAAGGAGGAAACTCTGAAGCGTGTGCGCGCAGCGATTGCAAAGCTGGAGGCTTAAAATTTGAATTCTTTATCTGAAGTACAGCAGAAGGCCGTCACCCACCGTGACGGCCCCATGCTGGTTCTGGCGGGACCCGGTTCCGGTAAGACGATGGTGCTTACGAGGCGGGTTCAGTATCTGACGGAAATCTGTCATATTCCACCCGGAGAGATTCTGGTGATTACTTTTACAAAAGCGGCGGCAAGGGAAATGAAGGAGCGGTATCTGCGGCTGACGAACAGCGCGAATACGGCTGTTTCTTTTGGTACCTTTCATGCGGTCTTTTTCCAGATCCTGAAGCTGGCCTATGGCTATCGTGCCGACAATATTCTCCGGGAGACCGAAAAATACCAGTTTCTGCGGGAGGCAGTCTATAAGCAGAAGCTGGAGCCGGATGACGAATCAGAGCTCATCGGCAGTATCGCGGCGGAAATCAGCAAGGTGAAAAATGATCGGGTGAACCTGCAGGAATATAAGGCCACATCCTGCAATACCAAAAGCTTTACCGCCATTTTTAACGAATACGATAACCGCCTGCGCCGCAGCAATAAAATCGATTTCGACGATATGCTGGTCTACTGCTACCAGCTTTTGAAGGAACGGAAGGACATTCTCGGGGCCTGGCAACGGAAATTTCGGTATATCCTGGTGGATGAATTTCAGGATATCAATCAGCTGCAGTACGACATTGTGCGGATGCTGGCGGCGCCGGAGGATAACCTGTTCATCGTAGGCGACGACGACCAGTCCATCTACCGTTTCCGCGGCGCGAAGCCGGAGATTATGCTGCACTTCAAACAGGATTATCCGGCGGCGAAACAGGTGCTTCTGGATACGAACTACCGCTGTACGCGCCTGATTGTGGAAGGAGCCTGCAAGGTTATCGAGAATAATAAGCAGCGTTTTGCCAAGAAAATTCAGGCGAACAAGCAGGAAGGACCGCCGATTCTGCACCATAAGTTTCGGGATCAGGATGAGGAGTACGAGTGCGTCGTTGATAAGATTAAGACCTACCGGGAAAAAGGAGGTTCTTATCGGGATATCGCGATTCTGTTCCGGACCAATACCCAGCCCCGGAAGCTGGTGGAAGAACTGATTTCCGAGGGAATTCCGTTCCGGATGCGGGACGCACTGCCGAACCTCTATGATCACTGGATTGTGAAGGATATTTTTGCTTATCTTCACATGGCCCGGGACATGAAAAAGAGTCTGGTGAAGCGCGAGGACTTTTTGCAGGTCATGAACCGCCCGAAGCGCTACCTGGGGCGGGAATGTCTGGACAGCGAAGTGATTTCCTGGGAGGAGCTGCTTACCTGGTATGACGATAAGCCCTGGGTCTGCGAGCGGATCGAAAAGCTGGAGAAGGATTTGAAGATGTGCGGACATTTAAGTCCTTCCGGGGCCCTACACTATATCCGAAATATCATCGGCTATGAGGAGTATCTGAAGGAATATGCCGATTACAAAGGAAGAAAGCCGGAGGATTTCTTTGGAATTCTCGATGAATTAAAGGAGCTGGCTTCCGGTTTTAAAACTCTGGAGGAGTGGGAAAACCATATCGCATCCATCCGGGCAGAGCTTCTGAAGCAGGCGAAGGAGCGGGAAATGAGCAGCGATGGCGTGATATTGTCCACCATGCACAGTAGTAAGGGTCTGGAATACCGCATCGTATTCATCATCGACGCCAATGAGGGAATTACGCCCCACAAGCGGGTGCTTTTCGAGGAAGATATGGAAGAAGAACGGCGGCTGTTCTATGTGGCCATGACCCGGGCAAAGGAGCTGTTGTATATTTTTTCGGTGAGAAAGCTGTATGGAAAGAAAGCAGAACAATCACGTTTCGTAGAAGAGCTTTTAGAAGAGTAGGCGAACGAAAGAAGAGCCGAGAGGCATATATTCTCGGCTCTTTTTTCTATGCTTTGAAAAGTGGAAATGTCTATCTGCCTGTCTATTGATTTGAGCGAAATAGATAAGCTTTAGTTGGTTTCGTCGAAATCAACATCCTCGCCGTCAGCCTCAACTAACTCATCGTACTCGGCTGCGTCCAGCATCTGATCGAACATGTCGGCCACTGCGTCGTACTCCTCGTCGGACTCGATATTGTCCAGAACCGGGCTTCCGGTGCTGTTGTCGTAACGGTACAGATATACCTCGCCGTCCTCGTTCTCGCCGTTCTCATCCAGAGGAAGCAGGGCAATGTAGTCACGTCCGTCCACCGGGAAGATGGTGAGGATGGCGCATTCTACGGTTTCGTCATTGTCCAGGGTCAGGGTTACGGTGATGTCTCCGTTACAGGTATCGCAGTTGCCGCCGCAATCCGGTGTGCTGCATTTATTGTCTGCCATTTGATTGTTCTCCTTTTTATTTGGTAAATGTGTGTTACTGATAATACTCTATCAGACCTGAGAACGAAAAGCAAGAAAAGAATTGAATTAGCAGGAAGTTTGTATTAAAATAAGAAAGATTGAGCGCTGGCCGAATGGACAGAGACTTTCCAGAATATGAGAGAAACGCGCCAGGATACGCGGCGCAGCAGAGAGGACTTAAGACGATGAATTTTATATTTTCAAAACGGGCAGAGGCGATAGAGGAAGGTATCTTCGCAGCCCTGGCCCATAAAAAGAACGAACTGGCAGAGAAAGGTATGGAGGTCTATAATTTCTCCATCGGTACGCCGGATTTTCAGCCGCCGAAGCATGTGATGGACGCCATGGTGGAGGCCTGCAAGGATCCGGAAAATTATAAATACGCCATTACGGACAGGCCGGAGCTTATCAAAGCCATGCAGGATTTCTATCAGACCCGGTTTGGCGTGAGCCTGGAGGCAGATGAGATTATGACATTGTACGGCTCCCAGGAGGGTATGGCTCATGTGGCTGTGGCCCTGTGCGATCCGGGCGATATCATGCTGGCCCCGAATCCGGGTTATCCGGTATTTTCCCTGGGACCGCAGCTGACGGGTGCGAAGATCGAGACTTATCCGCTCTATGCGGAAAATAATTTCCTGCCGAGATTCGAGGATATTCCGGCGGAGACTGCGCGGGTGGCGAAGTTTATGATTGTATCTTACCCGTCCAATCCGGTCTGCTCTGTGGCGGATGACGCTTTTTATGAAGAACTGATTGCGTTCGCGAAAAAGTACAACATTATCATTCTGCATGATAATGCTTATTCCGATATCATTTACGATGGAAGGGAAGGAAAGTCCTTTCTGTCCTATCCGGGCGCGAAGGAGGTGGGCATTGAGTTTTACTCCCTGTCCAAGAGCTACAATATGACCGGCATGCGCATGTCCTTCGCGGTAGGTAATCGTGAGATTATTCGGGAATTTTCCAAAGTACGCTCCCAGATCGACTACGGTATCTTCCTGCCGATTCAGATGGCGGCGGTGGCAGCCCTGACCGGTCCTCAGGATTCCGTAAAGGAGCAGTGCGCCGAGTATGAGCGGAGAAATAAGGCTCTCTGCGGCGGTCTTCGCTCCATCGGATGGAACGTGCCGGACAGCCAGGGTACTATGTTTGTGTGGGCTCCCCTGCCGGAGGGCTATACGGACAGCGCAGCTTTTACGATGGAATTGATGGAGAAGACCGGCATGATCGTGACCCCGGGCAGCGCCTTTGGCGATTTGGGCGAGGGCTATGTGCGGATGGCGCTGGTGCATCCGGTTCCGGTGATTGAGAAGGCGATTGCAAGGGTGCAGGAAAGCGGTATTTTAAAAAAATAAGGCGGCTGTGTTACCATTAAAATGCAGAACAAAACGGAAGGGACGGGTACTGCACCGTGGGTTTTGTAGAAGACATTACGGATTTTATCTTTGTGGAAAATGAGCCGGAGCGGGCCGATATCATTTTCATCCCTGGCGGCGATCAGGGCGGTATTGCGGTGACGGCGGCGAAATTGTATCTGGATGGCTATGCGCCCTGCGTGCTTCCTTCGGGCCGCTTCAGCAAGCCGGTGGGACGATGCAGGATTCCCGGCTATGAGGCGCAGACAGAATGGGATTTCCTGCATGATATTCTGATGCGGGAGGGTGTTCCGGAGACGGCCATTCTGAAAGAGAAAGAGGCGACTTATACCTATGAAAACGCCATTTACTCCCGGAAGGTGACGGAAAGCCTCGGTCTCTCCATCAAGAAGGCAATTCTCTGTCCTCAGGCCTGTCATGCACGCCGGGCGCTGCTGTATTATAAAGTATGCTTCCCGGAAACCGAGTTCCTGGTCTGCCCGACAGTGACCCGGGAGATCAGTCGGGACAATTGGTTCCTGGACGGGCAGAAGATTGATGTGGTATTAAAAGAAATGGAAAAATGTGGAAGCCAATTCCATGAGATTTTAAGAGAATTTGGAAAGCAGGAGGAAGGAAAACGATGAGCGTGGATATCAATGAAGTGATGCAGCTGGTCCGTGAGACCAGACAGTTTGTGGAAAACCGGGACATGGCGGGCCATGTGAAGGTAAAGGGCCTGGCGGATTATGTGACCCAGGTGGATACCAACATCCAGAATTTCCTGCGGGAGAAGCTGGGCGAGCTTGCGCCGGAGGTCGAATTCCTTGGTGAGGAGGATGGGCTTCACGCTATGAAGGGCGACACCTTCTGGATTCTGGACCCCATCGACGGTACGACGAATCTGGTGCATGATTATCAGCACAGCACGGTGTCGCTGGGACTTTACAGCAAGGGTGAAATTATCCTGGGCGTCATTTATGATCCCTTCCGGGAGGAGATGTTCTATGCCGAGAAGGGCAAGGGAAGCTTCGTCAATGGCCGTCCCATCCATG
>USDU01000133.1 GCA_900553635.1 uncultured Lachnospiraceae bacterium
CGCATGTTGGCAAGCGAACGACCAGGGATAAACTACTGTCCTATCTGTCAGCAGAATCCACCAGACATTCGTCGTTGTCCTTTGACATTCCTTTTGACCGACAGCAGTTGGCGGATTATCTTTGTATTGATCGGGCGGCAATGTCTACAGAAATATCAAAATTACAAAAAGAAGGCTTTATAAAAACAAATCGAAATCACTTTGAATTGAATGTTTCCGGTGATGTAGATACAAGAATAAAAATGTGATATCTTATATCATGAAAAACACAGGATTAATTTTAAGGCTGTTATATGTGAAAAAGGAGGAAGGTATCTGATCGGGTTCAGTATTTGATTGCACATCATCATACCTATAATAATATTGATGAAATGGATTATCAGATATTGGTAGAGGCTGATTTTCTGGTAAACATCATGGAGGATGGCTTATCGAAGGAAGCAGCTTTAAAAGCCTATCATAATATTTTTAAAACAACATGTGGAAAGAAGATTTGCAGGGAGATGTTTCATATTTGACATGACAATAGCTTTAGAGATACGCCATGCACAGCTTATGGCGTTCACAAATTTTTCACAAAATAATTAGCACTCACCTCTTGACAGTGCTAACGAAAAGGACTATAACATAGTTGTCAAGAGGGAAAAGGAAATGGAACCTCAAGACAGTGACCTATTGTACGAGACATAAAAAAGGAGCGTTTACTATGTTAACACCGAGTGTATTTGGAAAAGATTTCTTTGATGATTTGTTTGAGTTTCCGTTCTATGATGACAGAGACATGCAGAAGCTGGAAAAGAAGCTGTATGGCCGCAAAGGTAAGAACCTGATGAAGACGGATATCAAGGATACCGATAAAGCATATGAGCTGGAGATGGATCTCCCGGGATTCAAGAAGGACGAAATCAAGGTTTCTCTGGAAAATGGTTATCTGACCATCAGCGCAGCAAGAGGCCTGGACGTAGATGAGCAGGAGAAGGAAACTGCAAAGTACATCCGCAAGGAGCGTTACGCAGGATCCTGCCAGAGAAGCTTCTATGTAGGCGAAGGCGTAAAGCAGGAGGATATCAAGGGCGAGTTTAAGCATGGTATCCTGAAGCTGGTCATCCCGAAGAAGGAAGAAAAACCGGAAGTCGAGACGTCAAAATACATCTCCATCGAAGGATAATGGAGCGAGGAGCCTCGCCGCGGAAGCGGCGGGGCTCCTTTTTATGGATTGATGTCGTTAAAAAGGGTGCGAAAAAATGTGAAAATGGGGTGCAAAAGCAATACCGTCATGCTATAATTGGAAAAACGAGAGGAGTGATACATCATGGCTGAGACATTAAAAACCATCAAAGAAAGAAGAAGCTGCCGGAATTTTAAGCCGGATATGGTTCCGAAGGAGCTGCTTGATAAAGTACTGGAGGCCGGCACTTGGGCGCCGACCGGAATGGGAATGCAGTCCCCGATTATAATAGCCGTAACCAATAAGGAGCTGCGGGATAAGCTTTCAAAGATGAACGCAGAGATTATGGGTTCAAAAGCGGATCCGTTCTATGGCGCTCCTATGGTACTGGTGGTGCTGGCGGATAAGAACAAACCGACGCATGTATACGACGGCAGCCTCGTGATGGGCAATCTGATGCTGGCTGCTGCGGATCTGGGACTTGGAAGCTGCTGGATTCACCGGGCGAAAGAGGAATTCGAGAGCGAGGAAGGCAAGGGAATCCTGAAAGCTCTCGGGATTGAAGGAGATTATGAGGGCATCGGCCACTGTGTGCTGGGTTATGCGGCTGCGGTTTCGGCAGAACCAAAAGAACGGAAAGCATCTTACATCTATTACGCAGAATAATTTCCGGTTTCCTTTTCCTATAAAATGTTGTATAATATAGACAAGAACAACTGGAAGGGAGAATGATTTTATGGCAAATAACACAATCATTACCATCGGACGCCAGTATGGAAGCGGCGGACACGACATCGGAAAACAGCTTGCGGAAGAGTTAAACGTTCCTTTTTATGACAAAGCATTGCTGGAGAGAGCAGCCAAGGACAGCGGCCTCTGCCAGGAGATTTTCGAAAATCACGACGAGAAGCCGACCAACAGCTTCCTCTATTCGCTGGTGATGGATACTTATTCTCTGGGATATACCACGTCTTCTTTCTCAGAGATGCCCCTGAACCACAAGATTTTCCTGGCGCAGTTTGACGCCATTAAGAATATCGCCAAGGAAGGCCCCTGCGTCATCGTAGGGCGCTGCGCTGACTATGCATTGGCAGATTTCCCGAATGTGGTCAATGTATTCCTGCATGCGGATATGCAGGATCGCGTCGTGCGGATCGCGAGACGTCATGATCTGACCGACGCCAAGGCTAAGGATCTGATTGTCAAGACGGATAAGCGCCGTGCCAGCTACTATAATTACTATACCAGTAAGAAATGGGGCGACGCGGCAGGATACGATCTGTCTCTGAATACAGCGACGCTGGGTATCGACGGCACGATTCATATGATTCGTGAGTTTGTCGCTTATAAAGAAAAGGAACACGATAAGATCTAGGAGTATTTATTTGACATGAAATTTGTGATACAGCGGGTTTCCCATGCATCGGTGACGGTGCATGAGGAAACCATCGGCCGTATCAATCAGGGCTATCTGGTTCTGATTGGTGTGGGAAAAGAAGATACAAGAGAAGACGCAGACCGCTTGGTGAAGAAAATGATCGGCCTGCGCATTTTTTCGGACGAAAATGGTAAGATCAATAAGTCCCTGAAAGATGTGAATGGAGAGCTTCTGCTGGTTTCACAGTTTACACTGTACGCGGACTGCAGACATGGAAACCGGCCGGGATTTACAGAGGCGGCGGGTCCGGATATGGCAAATGAGCTCTACGAATACATCATTGAAAGCTGCAAAAAGGAAGTTGCTGTGGTTGAACGGGGAGAGTTCGGCGCAGATATGAAGGTAGAGCTTTTAAATGACGGACCATTTACCATTTTATTAGAATCGTAGAAACAAAAATTTACAATATAAATACAGGGAGAGAAAACATGGGTAAAAGACAGGATATCCACAAAGTAATGATTATCGGTTCCGGCCCGATTATTATCGGTCAGGCCTGCGAATTCGATTATTCCGGCACACAGGCCTGCAAGGCGCTGAAGAAGCTGGGCTACGAGATCGTTCTCGTAAACTCCAATCCGGCGACCATTATGACAGATCCGGGAACCGCAGACGTTACGTATATTGAGCCGTTGAATGTGGAGCGGCTGACTCAGATCATTGAAAAAGAAAGACCAGATGCCTTATTGCCGAACCTCGGCGGACAGTCCGGTCTTAATCTTTGCTCCGAGTTGGCGAAGGCAGGCGTCCTGGATAAATATGACGTTAAGGTTATCGGCGTGCAGGTAGACGCCATCGAGCGCGGCGAGGATCGCATCGAGTTCAAACACACCATGGACAGCTTAGGGATCGAGATGGCACGCAGCGAAGTTGCCTATACCGTAGACGAGGCAGTAGCTATTGCGGATAAACTGGGGTACCCGGTTGTTCTCCGTCCGGCTTACACGATGGGCGGCGCAGGCGGCGGTCTTGTATACAATGTAGAAGAGCTGAAAACGGTCGTAGCCAGAGGTCTGCAGGCCAGTCTGGTAGGCCAGGTTCTGGTGGAAGAGTCCATTCTCGGTTGGGAAGAGCTGGAGCTGGAGGTAGTCCGGGACAGCAAAAACAATATCATTACCGTATGCTTTATTGAGAATATCGATCCCCTGGGCGTACATACCGGCGATTCTTTCTGCTCCGCGCCTATGCTGACCATTTCCGAGGAAGTGCAGAAGCGTCTGCAGGAGAAATCCTACAAGATCGTCGAGGCAATTCAGGTCATCGGCGGAACCAATGTACAGTGGGCCCATGATCCGAAGACAGATCGCGACATCGTCATCGAGATCAATCCCCGTACCTCCCGTTCCTCCGCATTGGCTTCCAAGGCAACCGGCTTCCCCATTGCGCTGGTTTCCGCGATGCTGGCGTCCGGCCTGACACTGGACGAGATCCCCTGTGGAAAATACGGCACACTGGATCGCTATGTTCCGGACGGAGATTATATTGTAATTAAGTTCGCGCGCTGGGCTTTTGAAAAGTTCAAGGGCGTAGAGGATAAGCTGGGTACGCAGATGCGCGCCGTTGGCGAGGTTATGAGTATCGGTAAAAATTATAAGGAAGCCTTCCAGAAAGCCATCCGCAGTCTGGAGATTGGCCGTTACGGTCTTGGATTCGCGAAGGATTTCCATGAAAAATCCAAGGAAGAGCTGCTGCATATGCTGCATACAGCTACCAGCGAACGCCAGTTCATTATGTATGAGGCTATCCGGAAGGGCGCAACCAATGCAGAGCTTTTTGAGCTGACGAAAATCAAAGATTATTTCCTGAATCAGATGCGGGAATTGGTTGAGGAGGAAGAGAAGCTCTTAACTTATAAGGGACAGGTACCGCCCGCAGAGATCCTGACACAGGCTAAAAAGGACGGCTTCGCAGATCGTTATCTAAGCCAGCTTCTGGGGGTTCCGGAAGCAGATATCCGCAACGCGAGAACGGCGATCGGTGTAACAGAGAGCTGGGAGGGCGTTCATGTAAGCGGAACCAAGGACAGCGCTTACTATTATTCTACCTACAATGCGCCGGATAAAAACCCGGTCAACACAGATAAGCAGAAAATCATGATTCTGGGCGGCGGCCCCAACCGAATCGGTCAGGGTATCGAATTTGATTATTGCTGTGTACACGCGGCAATTGCTTTGAAGAAGCTTGGCTTCGAGACAATCATTGTAAACTGCAATCCGGAAACCGTATCTACCGATTACGATACCTCCGATAAGCTGTATTTTGAGCCGCTGACCCTGGAGGACGTCTTAAGTATCCATGAGAAGGAGAAGCCGGTGGGCGTTATTGCCCAGTTTGGCGGACAGACGCCGCTGAATCTGGCAGCAGATCTGGAAAAGAATGGCGTCCGGATTCTGGGAACCAGCCCGGAGATCATCGACCTGGCAGAGGATCGGGATCAGTTCCGCGCCATCATGGAGAAGCTGAATATCCCCATGCCGGAGGCAGGTATGGCTGTTGATGTGGAGGAAGCTCTGGAAATTGCCGAGCGCATCGGTTATCCGGTTATGGTGCGCCCTTCCTATGTACTGGGCAGCCGCGGTATGGAGGTTGTCCATGAGCCGGAAAGCCTGAAGGAATATATGCGTGCAGCAGTAGGTGTGACACCGGATCGTCCGATTCTGATTGACCGTTTCCTGCATCACGCAATGGAGTGCGAGGCAGATGCCATCTGTGACGGAACCCACGCTTTTGTACCGGCTGTCATGGAGCATATTGAGCTGGCCGGCGTTCATTCCGGAGATTCCGCCTGCATCCTGCCTTCTCTGAATATATCAGAGGAGAATGTAAAGACGATTAAGGAATATACAAAGAAGATTGCGGAAGAGATGCATGTCTGCGGTCTGATGAATATGCAGTATGCCATCGAGGACGGTAAGGTATTTGTACTGGAGGCCAATCCGAGAGCGTCCAGAACGGTGCCGCTGGTATCCAAGGTCTGCAACATTCAGATGGTACAGCTGGCTACCCAGGTTATTACAGAGGAGCTGACCGGTATTCCTTCCCCGGTACCCGGTCTTAAGGAGAGCAAATTCCATCATTACGGCGTGAAGGAGGCGGTATTCCCCTTCAATATGTTCCAGGAGGTAGACCCGATTCTGGGACCGGAGATGCGTTCTACCGGTGAGGTACTGGGACTTGCGTCCAATTTCGGAGAAGCCTTCTACAAGGCGCAGGAAGCGACTCAGACGCCGCTGCCCCTGTCCGGAACGGTTCTGATCAGTGTCAGCGACCGTGATAAGGAAGAGCTTCTTCAGGTAGCAAGAGGCTTCCATCAGGATGGTTTCCATATTATGGCAACCGGAAAAACCTACGATATGATTACAGAAGATGGTATTCCGGCTGAGAAAATCAAGAAGCTGAGCGAGGGCCGTCCGAATATCCTGGATGCTATTGCCAATAAGAAGATTGATTTAATTGTGAATACGCCCTCCGGAAATGAGAGCCGCTTTGATGACAGCTATGTCCGCAAGGCAGCTATCAAGGGCAAGATTCCTTATATGACCACAATGGCGGCAGCTATCGCTACTGCGGAGGGTATCCGTCAGGTAAATGCCAAGGGTGGTAAGCTTGATATGAAGTCCCTGCAGGAGCTTCACGCAGAGATTGAGTAAAAGAGCATAAACTCTTTAACAGAAAATCGCCCGAGCCGACAGGCCGGGCGATTTTTGGTGTCAGGAATGGATTAAATTCCGCACATAGTCTACATCCTCAAAGGGCTTATAAAGCCCATCCAGCACCGCCCGGAACATCCGTTCCTTCGCCCCCGGATTCTCATGGCAGATCTGCCGGACCAGGTTCTTGGCATACTCACGCCTTGTAAATCCATCCGCCGGACAGGGACTCTTACAGACCGGCAGGTGATATTTATTCTTAAAGCCGATCACATCCGCTTCGTCCACCAGCATCAGCGGCCGAATCACCGTCAGATCCATCCGGTCCAGATAAGTTACCGGATCAAATGAATGAAACCGCCCTTCATATAGAAGGGAGAGCATCATCGTCTCCACCACATCATCCTTGTGATGGGCATAGGCAATCTTATTGCACTCAAGGTCTTTAATCGCTTCATTGAGGGCTCCTTTGCGCATTTTGGCGCAGAGCGCGCAGGGATTGCTTTCCTTCCGGATGTTGAACACCACGTCGTAGATCTCCGTCTTCACAATCGTATATCGCACGCCCAGCTCATCGCAGAGCGCCTGAATCGGACTTAAATCAAAATTCGGGAAGCCAAGATCCACTGTAATTGCCTCAATTTCAAAATGCTTCTCATAGAACCGCCGAAGTCCATGCAGCGCATAGAGCATAGTCAGGCTGTCCT
>USDU01000134.1 GCA_900553635.1 uncultured Lachnospiraceae bacterium
TCGATTCTTTCCGTTATTGCGTTCCCGGAGCTGACGCTGATTGGTAAAACCATTTCCGGTAATACCTTAAAGCCGCTGCAGTCCTGGGCCATCGTCGGCGTGATGTATATGATTGTCATCATTACCTTAAGTAAGCTGGCAAAGAGAATCGAGAGGAGGGTAAACCGTGGCAGATAATAAGATTCATGTAACGAACCTGAAAAAGAACTTTGGAAAGCTGGAGGTTCTGAAGGATATCAGTATGGATATCACCGAAGGCGAGGTTGTGGTTCTCCTGGGACCCTCCGGAAGCGGTAAATCCACCTTCCTGCGCTGCCTGAACCAGCTGGAGACGGCGACGGCAGGCCAGATTCTGATAGACGGCTATGACGTGACGGACAAGCACACGGATATCAATAAGGTGCGTCAGAACATCGGTATGGTGTTCCAGCATTTTAATCTGTTCAACCATCTGAATGTGATGGACAATATGATGCTGGCTCCGGTCCATCTGAAGGTTATGACCAAGGACGAGGCCCGGAAAAAAGCCATGGAGCTTCTGACCCGTGTCGGCCTGGCAGATAAGGCGGAGGCATTCCCCAGCCAGCTCTCCGGCGGACAGAAGCAGCGTGTGGCCATCGCCCGCGCCCTGGCTATGAAGCCGGATATTATGCTCTTCGACGAGCCCACCTCTGCCCTTGACCCGGAGATGGTCGGCGAGGTTCTGGCGGTTATGAAGGAGCTTGCAAAAGAGGGAATGACCATGGTGGTCGTAACCCATGAGATGGGCTTTGCCCGCGAGGTGGCAGACCGGGTAGTCTTCATGGAAGGCGGCTATATCGTAGAGCAGGGAACTCCAGAGGAGGTACTGGCTCATCCGAAGGAGCCCAGAACCATTGATTTCCTGAGTAAAGTATTATAAAAAATGACAGAGATGGCTTCTGGAAAAAAATCCAGAAGCCATCTTCGGTTTCTTTACTTGTTACTGTTCACAGGCACTATCCTGCGAAGTGTTTTGGTATGAATATGCCAAAATACCGAGTTGGTATAATTTCATAAACCCTCCCCCGGGGTTATTGACTTCCTTATACAGGAGTGCTAAAATTTAATCATTAAAGGCTGATTTCCAAAGGAAACAGTTACATAACCCAAGGAGGGACATAAGAAATGAGCGTATTAACAGATTTAATCTACGGAGGCTCAAACGCAGTTGCGGGACTGACAGAAGGTGCTGTAAACGACGCGATTGCAAAGTACGGTGAGGACAAGAAGGTTGCAATGCCGGATACGGCGTACTTCCTGCCGACCATCTACGCTGCTACCGGCGTAAAGGTAAGCAAGCTTGGCGATCTGCCGGCCTGTGTAGGCGTGCTGAAAAGCCTGATCAGCAACAAGGAAGACCTGGGAGAGGCACTGAACGCAGGTCTGGCTACCGCAGTGGGAGCAGAGATCATCGAGGCCCTGAAGTATGTGGATAATGCCGACCCGTATGCAGAGGACAGTGGTATCGGCTTCGTACCGGATCCGGTTATCCGTTCTCTGGGCGTACCTCTTGTAACCGGAGATATTCCCGGCGTAGCAGTTGTACTGGGCAAGGCTGACAATGCAGAAGATGTAGTGACAGTTGTAAAAGATTACCAGAGCAAGGGTATCATGACCTTCCTGATTGGCGACGTCATCGAGCAGTGTGCCGAGGGCGGCGTAAAGATTGGCCTGGATTTCCGTGTAGTTCCGCTGGGACATGATGTGACCGCAGTCATCCATGTCGTAACCGTAGCGATCCGTGCGGCTCTGATCTTCGGTAATGTAACACCGGGCGATCTGCCGGGACTGTTAAAATACACCAAGGAAAGAGTACCTGCATTCGTGAATACATTCGGCGCTCTGAATGAGGTGGTTGTATCCGCAGGCGCAGGTGCTATCGCGCTGGGCTTCCCGGTAGTCGTAGACGTGGATCTGGGCGAGAATCAGGTTCCGGGCGCGCTGGAGTCTGTTCTGGATCACAGCCTGACCGTGAAGAAGTCCCTGGAGCTGCGTAACATTAAGATTAAAGTAACCGAGCTTCCGATTCCGGTTGCATTCGCTTCCGCATTCGAGGGCGAGATTATCCGCAGAGGCGATATGCAGGTAGAGTTCAGCTCCCATAAGGCACCCACCTGTGAGATCGTACAGACCTGTAACGCAGACGACATCGAGGATCACAAGATTACCATTGTCGGCAAGGATCTGGACGAGCTGGAGCAGGGTCAGACCTTCGCACTGGCTACTTATGTACAGGTAGCGGGAGCAAAGATGCAGCCTGACTTCGAGCCGGTTATCGAGCGTAAGATTCATGCATGGTACAACTATATGGAAGGTGTGATGCACACCGGCCAGAGAAATCAGATCCGTGTCCGTGTAAGCAAGGCTGCTTATGAGGCAGGACTTCGCCTGACCCATTTCGCAGAGGTGCTTTACAATATGATCATGGACGAGTTTGATATCGTCGTAGATAAATGTCAGGTTACCATCGTAACCGATACCGATAAGGTTCAGGAGCTTCTGGATACTGTCGCTATGCCGACCTATGAGAAGCGTGACGAGCGTCTGGAGACCCTGACCGATGAGAGCGTAGACCAGTTCTACACCTGTACCCTGTGCCAGTCCTTCGCACCGTCACACTGCTGCGTGGTTACTCCGGAGCGTCTGGGACTTTGCGGAGCCGTATCATGGCTGGACGCTAAGGCAACCAAGGAGTTGAACCCGACCGGACCCTGCCAGCCTATCTCCAAGGAAGGCTGCGAGGATGAAGTAAAGGGTATCTACCCGGATGTAAACCGTATGGTATCCGAGGCTACTCAGGGAGCCCTTGAGAAAGTAACCCTGTACTCCATTATGGAAGACCCGATGACCTCCTGCGGCTGCTTCGAGTGTATCTGCGGTATCGAGCCCTTCTCCAATGGCGTTATCATTGCCAACCGTGAGTACGCAGGCATGACGCCTCTTGGCATGACCTTCGGCGAGCTGGCAAGTATGACAGGCGGCGGAGTTCAGACGCCGGGCTTCATGGGTCATGGACGTCACTTTATCGCTTCCAAGAAGTTTATGAGCGCCGAGGGCGGCTTTGAGCGTATCGTATGGATGCCGAAGGAGCTGAAGGACGACGTAGCCGAGAGACTGAATAAGTCTGCGAAGGAGAAATACGGTATTGATAACTTTACCGATATGATCGCAGACGAGACCGTAGCAACCGATGAGGAAACTCTGATGGCGTTCCTGCAGGAGAAGAACCATCCGGTACTGGGTCTGGATCCGATTATGTAACACAGGATTTTTGATAAAACGATAGAATCAGAAAATGGGGTTTGGCTGCAGAAAGCCAGACCCTATTTTTGGATTCTTAATTGTTCTTAAGAAAGCTTCCTTTTTCGATATCCATCTGATACAATGGGGCTAACCTGTAGGGAGAGACAGGTTAGGGAAAAAGATTCAGGAGGACGAATATGAAATTAAAAAGAGTGATACCGGTACTGGGACTGGCCCTGGCGCTGACGGCAGCGACCGCCTGTGGCAGTAAGGCAGAGGATACAGCAGCCCGTATTTATGGAGAAGTTGAAGAAATTTCGGAAGAAGATATCATAGTAGATAATCAGTCTGACATGTCTTCTCAGGGAGAGATGATTCTGACGATTGATCCGGAGAATACGGTTCTGGTAGATGGGGAAAGCGGTCTGCCACTGGAGCTTTCTGACGTGGAAAAGGGAGGTTTTGTGGCCTATCTGGGACCGGCCATGACCCTGTCTTTACCGCCTCAGTGTACGCCGGAGGTAGTGTTCGCGAATGTTTCGGATAAGGAAGCTGCACCTTATTACGCAGTCATTGCCCGCAAGCCGGTTGTGAAAGATGGCTGTCTGAAAGTGGTTGCTGACGATGGAGAGAGCTATGTGATTCCGGACACGGCGGAGATAAAGCCCTTCCGTACCCGGAATGTGGTCCGGGCTGAGGATATCCGGAAAGGAAGCCGGTGTCTGATCTGGCTGAATGAGCAGGAGGAGGCAGTCCGTGTGGTGCTTCTGGACGCAGAATAAGAGAGGCTTACAGAGATGATAAAAGCAGCATTTTTCGATATTGATGGAACACTGATGGATCACAGCATCGGTCAGATCCCATCAGACACGAAGGAGGCTTTGGCAGAGTTACAGAGAAACGGCGTGAAAATTTTCACCAGCACCGGACGGCATCTTCTGGAGCTTCAGGAGCTGGGCGTGACAGAACTTTCCTTTGACGGGCATGTGCTTCTGAACGGTCAGATCTGTCTGGACAAAGAAGAACAGCTGATAGACGCAAGTGCCATTTCTGAGGAGGATATGCAGGGCGCTCTGCGCTGGTTTGATGAAATGGAGCTGCCGGTGGCCTTCGTGGAGCAGAAGCAGATCTATATCAATTTCATCAACGACCGGGTGCGGAAGACCCAGGCGGACATCTCCTCGGAACTGCCAAAGACAGGCCGCTTCGATGGCAATCCGGTCTATCTGGTCAATGTATTTGCCGATGAGGCGGATGTAAATCGGGTGCTTGTGGATATGCCTCACTGCCGCATGACCCGCTGGAATCCCTACGGTGTGGATATCATCGCCGCGGGTAACAGCAAGGCCAGGGGTATGGAGCGGGTGCTTCGTTATTATGGCATCGATCGGGAAGAAATCATTGCCTTCGGCGACGGGGAAAACGATATGGAGATGCTTCAGTTTGCCGGAATCGGCGTGGCCATGGGAAATGCGGATCCGGAGGTAAAGGAGATTGCGGATTATGTGACGGACAGCGTAGGAGAGGGCGGGATCACTCATGCGCTCCAGCACTTCAAGTTGATTTAGAAAAAGAGAATGCTCCGGCTGCCAGGTGTGGCAGTCGGAGCAATTTTTATAACTCTAAGAAGGATACTTATGGAACATTCATTTTTAAGAGAGCGAATTCGTATCGCCGTTGTTTCCAAAATTTTTTGCAATCTCAAAATCAACCGTCGCGGTATCCAATGGGGAAGCGGAAGTAAGCTCAAAGTATACGTAGCTTCCATCTTGGGTCAGAGCATAACCGGCTGCCGTATAAACGGTTCCGTCTGCCCGTTCATCCTGATAGAAAAGATAGGAGGAGGTGCCCCGGTCAATCAGTTCGCCGATGGTACAGGGAACGGAAGCTTCTTCCATATCTACCACATGCTCAGATACATAATCTGAAAGAACCTCATCGAGAATCCATTTTTCCGATTCTTCCAGAGAAGTATAGGTCAAGGAGACAGCCGGAGCGTTTTCCTCTGCCGGATTTTCAGCTTTTACGGAAATGGGGTTCAGGAAAAGAACCAGGGCCAGCAGTCCGGCCAGAATACAAAGGGAAAATTTTTTCATAGGCTCACCTCATTTACGATATGTGTTCTCTTTCATATGTAGTATTTTAACAAAAAAATATTACAAAATTATGATAAAGTATTTAGAATATCGTTATAAATTCTGAAGATTTCTTAAATAATTCTGATAAATACACATATTTCCACATAATTCGATGGAAGTGGACAAAAAGAAAGAACAAACAAAATAGTTTTAGATACTTGCTGTCTTGTCACCTGTATGGTATGATGTAAAGGCCTTATATACAGAATAGTTACAGAAAAGAGGAGTAAGAAAATGGAAAATGTAAAAGCTTTTCTGCACCGGAAAGACATTGAGATCAGTGTAAAACGGTATGGCATTGATGCTCTTGGTGCAATGGCGCAGGGACTGTTCTGTTCCCTTTTGATCGGAACCATTATCAATACACTGGGAACCCAGCTTCATATCCCGTTTTTAACCATGACAGTGGCAACTGTTAATGACACAGCCTATACCGTAGGCGGCCTGGCATCTGCTATGAGCGGTCCGGCTATGGCAGTGGCTATCGGTTATGCCCTTCATTGCCCGCCGTTAGTATTATTCTCTCTGATCACAGTAGGATTTGCTTCCAATGCACTTGGCGGTGCAGGTGGTCCTCTGGCGGTCCTTTTTGTTGCAGTTCTTGCTTCTGAGGCAGGAAAGGCTGTTTCTAAAGAAACAAAGGTAGATATCCTTGTTACCCCTCTTGTTACCATTGGTGTGGGAATTGCATTATCTGCACTTTTAGCACCTGCGCTTGGAAAAGCAGCCATGAAAGTGGGAAGTGTGATCATGTGGGCAACAGAGCTTCAGCCATTTTTAATGGGAATTTTAGTTTCTGTATTTGTCGGTATCGCACTGACACTTCCTATTTCTTCTGCTGCGATCTGTGCAGCCTTAGGACTTACAGGACTGGCAGGAGGAGCAGCAGTAGCAGGCTGCTGTGCACAGATGGTAGGCTTTGCAGTTATGTCTTTCCCGGAGAATAAATGGGGCGGCCTGGTATCCCAGGGAATCGGAACATCCATGCTTCAGATGGGAAATATTGTAAAGAATCCAAAGATCTGGATCGCGCCTATTGTTACCTCTGCTATTACAGGACCTGTTGCCACCTGCCTTTTTCATATGGAAATGAATGGTGCTGCTGTTTCTTCCGGTATGGGTACCTGCGGTCTGGTTGGCCAGATCGGTGTATACACAGGCTGGGTCAAAGATGTTTCTGAAGGAACTAAGGCAGCGATCACAACAGGCGACTGGGCAGGACTGCTTCTTGTATCCATCATCCTTCCGGCAGTGATCTGCCCGGTCATCAATATGTTCTTAAAGAAGATCGGCTGGGTCAAAGAAGGAGACCTGACACTGAAATAAAACGATATACCAGGGTCAAAACATGGGTAAGAAGCCATTTTTTGAAGAAAAATGAGCGGATTACGAATGTTTTCTTCCGCAATATTAAAAACTTCCGTATCCTGTTAAAACTGGGCTTGTCCCTTAGGATAGGGAAGTTTTTTTATGTATCCGCTGATTTTCGCTGTATTGCATTT
>USDU01000135.1 GCA_900553635.1 uncultured Lachnospiraceae bacterium
AACAGGACGGATTCATGCAGGGAAAGATAATAAAAGGAATTGCCGGATTCTACTACGTTCACGTGGCGGAATCCGGTATCTATGAATGTAAAGCAAAAGGGGCCTTCCGCAACCAGAAGGTAAAGCCCCTGGTGGGGGACAATATCCGACTGGACGTGCTGGACGAAGAAGAAAAAAAAGGTAACATCGAAGAAATCCTGCCCCGGAAAAATGAACTGATCCGCCCGGCCGTAGCCAATATCGACCAGGCGCTGGTTATCTTTGCGGCGGCGAAGCCGAAACCGAACTTCAATCTGCTGGATCGCTTTCTGATTCTGATGCAGTACCAGAAGGTTCCGGCTGTGGTCTGCTTCAACAAGCAGGACATGGTAAATGAGGAGGAACTTAAGCTGCTCCGGGCTACCTACGAGAGCGCGGACTATCCGGTCCTGTTCACCAGCGCGGCGAAGGAGGAGGGCATTCAGACTATCCGGGAGCTGTTAAAGGGAAAGACCACCACCGTAGCCGGCCCCTCTGGCGTGGGCAAATCCTCCCTCATCAATCTCCTGTCCCCGGAGGCAGGCATGGAGACCGGCGACATCAGCCGGAAGATTGAGCGGGGAAAGCATACCACCCGCCATTCGGAGCTCTTTGCCCTGGATAAGGATACCTTTATCTGCGACACGCCGGGTTTCAGTTCCATCTATCTGCCGGACATGGAAAAGGAAGAGCTGGGAACCTATTTTCCGGAATTTGCGAAATATGAACCCTTCTGCCGCTTTCAGGGCTGTGCCCATATCCATGAGCCGGGCTGTGGCGTCAAAGAGGCTTTGGAGGAGAAAAAGATAAGTCCTATCCGATACGATAATTATAAGCTTCTATATGAGGAGTTAAAGGATAAGAGGAGGTATTAGTTATGATGAACAAGCTGGCTCCGTCCATCCTGTCCGCCGATTTCGCGGCACTTGGCGAGGATGTACGGAAGGTAGAGGAGGCAGGCGCGGAGTACCTGCATATCGACGTGATGGACGGACATTTTGTCCCGAATTATTCCCTGGGTATCCCGGTCATCGAGTCCATCCGCAGGAAATCTGTGATGGTATTCGACGTCCATCTGATGATAGACAATCCGGATCAGTATATCAAGGCTTTCGCGGAGGCCGGAGCGGATATTCTGACCGTTCACGCGGAGGTCTGCCCCCATCTGAACCGGACCATCGCGGCTATCAAGGAAAACGGCATGAAGGCCTGCGTGGCCCTGAATCCGACCACGCCGCTGAACGTACTGGATTATGTGCTGGAGGATCTGGATATGGTGCTTCTGATGACCATCAACCCGGGCTTCGGCGGTCAGAAGTACATCGAGAGCAGCACCAGAAAGATTCAGGAGCTGCGGAAAATGATGGAGGCCCGCGGCCTCGAGATCGACATCGAGGTAGACGGCGGCATCAAGCTGAACAATGTGAAGACTGTTCTGGACGCAGGCGCGAACATCATCGTGGCAGGATCCGCGGTATATGGCGGCGACGTGCAGAAGAATGTGGCAGACTTTATGAAGATATTGGGTGAAGCATGAGAACAGTAATTATCAGCGGGGGCAGAATCGAGCGCGATTTTGCCCTGTCTTTTTTGGAAAATGAAACCTTTGAGCAGTTTATCGCAGTGGATAATGGACTGCGCTTCTGCTATGACAATCAGATAAAGCCCACATGGATTGTGGGCGACTTTGACACGGCGGCGCCGGAGCTGGTGGAATATTACCAGACACAGACCGATATTCCCATCCGCCGCTTCAATCCGGTGAAGGATTCCACAGACAGTCAGATCGCCATAGAGCTGGCCCTGGAACTGGGAAGCAGTGAAATCACGCTCCTTGGCGGCACGGGTACCCGTATGGATCATGTGCTGGGCAATATTCAGAGCCTGATGCTGGCAAAAAAAAAGGGCGTGTCCTGTGTCATTCTGGATGAATATAACCGAATTCAGCTGATTGATGGGGAGACGAGACTGAAGAAATCGGAGCAGTACGGTAAGTATGTGTCCCTGCTTCCTCTGACTACCGAGGTCACCGGCGTGGATCTGACTGGTTTTAAGTTTAATCTGACCGGTCACACCTTCACCAGTACCGGAAGCGCAGGACTTGGCGTCAGCAATGAAATTATCGAAGATATTGCGGAAATCCGCGTAAAATCCGGAATTTTTGTGTTAATCGAGTCCCGGGACCTTCCGAAACGATCCGAAATATCTGAAAAAAGCAACAGAAATAGAAAGTGAAATGCTGGGTTGTCTGCATCCCGGGCGCATTTTAAAATGGAAATTCATGGAAACACCATGGGAATGTTGTAAAATTGTCGAAAAACTGCGGAATATGTTTGTGCATAATTACCAAAAAAACGGGTAGACTAGCCTGCAGACGAAATGTTTCGGCAGGGATTGACAAAGGAAAGACTTGCTGTCATAATACGTCCATCAAAGCAAAAGCGCTTTGAACTAGACTTTGAATTCGTATTCAGGCCTAAAGGAGTGAAAGAAAATGCAGACAAAAAAGATTAAGCTGAACGCAACAGAGGACGTAAAGGAGTTTGTACAGGGCGCAAGCAAGTGCGATTTTGATGTGGATGTTTATTACAACCGCATCCTCATCGACGCCAAGTCTATTCTCGGCGTGCTGAGCATGGATCTGAATCAGATTCTGACTGTGAAATGTCACGGTGAGAACGGCGATTTTGATCGAGTGCTGGCAAAATTTGCAATAGCTTAAAACTAACCGATAAAAGAATACGGCGACAGAAGAAGGAGTCTTCGGCATCCCTGGGATGCCGGAGGCTCCTTCTTCGTTATCAGGGGCCGTTGCCGGGGCTTGCGGTCCGGCATTTTTTGTTTCGGTAATTTTACAGGAGCATGCGGCTGTGCTACAATATATTTTTAGAGAACAGCGGTTGGTGAAAGCCAACCGGGAAAAAGCAGGAGAGACCGATACATGGAAGAGACAAGGCCGCAGATCCGCATTTCCGTGCGGGACCTGGTGGAATTTATTCTCCGATCCGGAGATTTGGACAATCGAACAGGAGCGAAGACGGATCTGGAAGCCATGCAGGCCGGCGGGCGGCTCCACCGGAAGATCCAGAGGCGGATGGGCGCGTATTATACCGCTGAGGCTGCCCTTAAGCTTCTGGTTCCCATGGGCGACTTCGACTGCCTGGTGGAAGGGCGGGCCGACGGAATCTTTACGGAGGACGGGGAGATCTACATTGACGAGATTAAGGGCATGTACCGGGATGTGATGCTTCTGGAGGAGCCTGTCCCCGTGCATCTGGCCCAGGCGCTCTGCTACGCCTGCATCTATATGAGACAGCAGGATCTGCCCCGGATCGGCGTCCAGATGACCTATGGCAACCTGGAGACCGGGGAACTGAGGTATTTTCGCTCAGAGCATAAGAGAGAAGCATTGGATGCCTGGTTTGATGAGCTGATGGCCCGCTATGAGAAATGGGCCCGGTTCCAGTACGCGTGGAAGCAGATCCGAAAAGCCAGCATCCGGCCTCTGGAATTCCCCTTTGCCTATCGGGAAGGGCAGCGGGATCTGGCGGCGGGCGTGTACCGGACCATTGCCCGGGGAAAACGGCTTTTTATTCAGGCGCCCACCGGCGTCGGCAAGACCATTTCTACGGTATTCCCGGCGGTGAAGGCCGTGGGCGAGGATCTGGGCGACCGCATCTTTTACCTGACGGCCAAGACGATCACCCGGACCGTGGCCGAGGAAGCCTTCGGAATTTTACGGACTCAGGGTCTGCGCCTGAAGGCAGTGACCCTGACAGCGAAGGAGAAGCTCTGTATCTGCGGGACCCCGGACTGCAATCCGGACGCCTGCCCCTATGCAAAAGGGCATTTCGACCGGATTAACGATGCGGTCTATGAGCTGTTGACGACCGGCCCGGATGCCATCGACCGTGAGCTTCTGCTTTCCCAGGCGGAGCGGCACCGGGTCTGCCCCTTTGAGCTGAGCCTGGACACAGCGACCTGGACCGACGCCATTATTTGTGATTACAATTATGTCTTCGATCCGAACGCGCGCCTGAAGCGCTTCTTCGGCGAGGGTGTGAAGGGCGATTACCTGTTCCTCATCGATGAGGCCCACAACCTGGTGGAGCGGGGGAGGGAGATGTTCAGCGCGCGCCTTTGCAAAGAGGATTTTCTGGAGCTGAAGCGGGCGTTAAAGGGCAGGGATAAAAAGGCTGAACGCCTGCTGGACCGCTGCAATAAGTATCTGTTGGGCTTCAAGCGGGAGTGCGAGACCTGGCAGCTTCATGAGAACATCGATCCGCTGATTCTGCTTGCGCTGTCCCTGTCCACGGAGCTGGACCGTCTGCGTGAGGAGGGGCTGGAGCCGGAGCTGGACGCACAGGTGCTGGAATTCTGGTTTACCCTGCGGGATTTCCTGAATACGGCGGAGCTGCTGGATGAAAATTATGTGATTTACAGTGAAATCGGGGAAAATGGGAATTTTTATCTGAAGCTCTACTGTGTGGAGACTGCGGAGAACATCCGGGCCTGTCTGGATAAGGGGCGGGCCGCCGTCTTTTTCTCGGCCACCCTGCTTCCCATGCCCTATTATAAGCATCTGTTGGGGGCGGAGGATGATTACGCGGTCTACGCCCGGTCGCCCTTCAGGCCGGAAAAGCGGCTGCTTCTCCTGGGGCAGGATGTGAGCAGCCGCTATACCCGCCGGAACCGCAGCGAGTATGAGCGAATAGCCGCGTATCTGAAGCAGATGAGCAACGCGCGGATGGGGCATTACCTGGCCTTTTTTCCGTCCTACCGGATGATGGAGGATGTCTACGATCTCTATCTGGAGCTGGATGAGGGGCGGACCGAGTGCGTCATTCAGCAAAGCGGCATGGGGGAAGCACAGCGGGAGACCTTCTTAAGCCGTTTCCGGGAACCGGCCTGTACCCGCAGTCTCCTGGGTTTTTGCGTGTTGGGCGGTATCTTCTCCGAGGGCATCGACCTGAAGGGCGAAAGCCTTATCGGGGCGGCCATCGTGGGTACAGGTCTGCCCCAGATCTGCAATGAGCGGGAAATTCTGCGGCAGTATTATGAGGGAAGGCAGATGGACGGCTTCGCCTACGCCTATCGTTATCCGGGCATGAATAAGGTGTTGCAGGCCGCAGGGCGGGTTATACGAACCGAGGAGGATCTGGGCGTGGTATTGCTTCTGGACGACCGGTTTGGGACAGCCGAGTACACGCGCATGTTTCCGCTGGAGTGGAGCGGCGTGCGGGGATGCCGGAGCCGGGATGTGGGAGAGCAGATCGAGGCCTTCTGGAAGATACAGGAAAAATAAAAACACCGATAAGTATGTCTGAGAATAAGACTACTTATCGGTGTTTTGCTATACTGTCCTAGGCAGTAAAATACTCCAGAAACTGCTTTGCAGCAGGACTCAGCGGCAGCTGCTCACTGTGCACCAGCATTAGCTGCCGGCTAGGCAGCTCTTCCGCCAGTGTCAACGGGAACAGATCGCTGGAATGGTTGGGCAGGCAGTAATCCGGCACGAAAGCAATGCCCAGACCAATGGTTGCCAGGTCCAGCAGCAGATCATTACTGGAAAGCTCGATTTCCGGCACCAGATCCAGCTGATGCTGCTGGAACAGGGCATGCAGATATTCGTTGGTGGTACTCTTGCGATCCAGCATCAGAATCGGATAGTTCAGAAGCTCCCTGAAACTCAATTTCTGATTTTCCAGATTAAAATAATTCCGGTTGGCAATAAAGACGTCCTGAAAGCTGCGGACTTTTGTCATATGTCCGGTATTGCCCAGTCTGGAATTAGGGTAATTGGAAAAAATCAAATCCACCTGACCACTTTCCAGAAGATCCACGCAGCCAATGGAGGTATTGTTGGTAACCTTGATATGGATTCCGGGAAATTCCCTGTGGAACCGGCTCAGGAAAGGCCCCAGAAAATACCGGCAGATGGTGTCGCTGGCACCGATGCGCAGCTGGCCGCCGCCCAGGGAATTGGCCTCCATAATCTGATTTTCACCCCGTTTTATCAGGTTGATGGCAGGCTCGATATGGCGCAGCAGAATCTCACCCTCGGGGGTCAGCTGCACCCGCTTTGTGCTCCGGATAAAGAGGTTCTGGTTCAGCTTCTTTTCCAGTACCTTGATGGACTGGCTCACCGCCGACTGAGAGATAAAGAGCTGCTTGGATGCTTCGGAGAAGCTTAAGGTTACAGCCACATGATAGAAGACCTTGTAAAGCTCGTAATTGATATCCATGAAATCACTCCTTCTTTTTCTGATATGCCGACAGAAGCGCAAGGGCCAGAAGGCCGATGGCAGTCAGCAGGGAAATTGCGTCGCCCACCCGGAACAGGATCGGTAGGGTAAAACGAATCGTGACAGTACCGTGCGTCTGTTCCGGAAGCGTGACGCGAAGCCGAACAAGGGTATCACTGACGCCGGTGGAAAGCTTCTGTCCGGATTCATCCTGAGCCCGGTAATAAGGGTAATAGTTAAAGGGCACATCCACATAGGAATCGGAAGCGCCGCTGCTGTTTTCATAGGTGAAAGAAGCGCAGGTGCCGTCTCTGGAAATATTGGTCAGCGCAACACCCTCCGACGCGGTGAAGGTGATGTCCTGGCTGCGAAGCTCCCGGGTACTGAAATAGGCTCCGTCATCGGAAATCAGGTACAGCACGTCTGTGGTCTGAATCTGATCCAGCTGATTTTCCGCTGTGGCAAAGGTGTCCGCTTCATTGACATAGCTGCTGAAATAAGATCCTGCGGACCAGGTCAGGAAGAGAGCGCAGCCGAAAAATAAAAGCTTCTGACCGGAGCGCTCCCGGAAATAGCCGCAGACAGCGATAGCTGATACCACGCAGAGAAACAGCGTCGCGAAGGTCAGAAACCGGGAG
>USDU01000136.1 GCA_900553635.1 uncultured Lachnospiraceae bacterium
CAACCAGTTAGTCATGGAGACATTGAAAAAAGTTGCTTACCGTCATGGCTTACAGTGCTTACTTCACGAGAAACCATTTGCAGGAGTTAACGGTTCCGGTAAACACAACAACTGGTCGATCACAACAGATGATGGAATTAACCTGTTGGATCCGGGCAAAACGCCACATGAGAATATTCAGTTCCTATTAGTTTTAACCTGTATCTTAAAGGCAGTGGATACACATGCAGATCTGTTAAGAGAATCCGCAGCAGATGTCGGAAATGATCACAGATTAGGAGCAAATGAGGCACCGCCGGCAATCCTTTCCGTGTTCCTGGGCGAGCAGTTAGAGGATGTGTTGTCACAGCTGATCAGCACTGGTGAAGCCACACATAGTATTTCAGGAAAAATGTTAGAGACAGGTGTTAAAACATTACCTGATTTCATGAAAGATGCAACAGACCGGAACAGAACGTCACCATTTGCATTTACCGGAAACAAGTTCGAGTTCCGTATGGTAGGTTCTTCCGACTCTATTGCATCTGCAAATACAGTATTAAATACCATTATCGCTGAAGCCTTCAAGGAAGCAGCTGACAAGCTGGAGAAGGCAGATAACTTTGATATGGCTGTACATGACCTGATCAAGGAAACCCTGGCAGCTCACAAGAGAGTTGTATTCAATGGAAATGGTTATTCCGATGAGTGGGTAGAGGAGGCAGAGCGCAGAGGCCTGCCGAATATCAAGACCATGGTAGACTCCATTCCGGTGCTGTGTGAGGAGAAAACCGTACAGCTCTTTGAGAAGTTTGGCGTTTTCACCCGTGCCGAACTGGAATCCCGTGCGGAGATACAGTATGAGGCCTATTCCAAGGCAATTAACATTGAGGCGCGTTCCATGATTGATATTGCCAGCAAGCACATCATCCCGTCTGTGCTGCAGTATACCACCGCATTGGCAACCTCTATCAATCAGATTCGTTCTGCCTGCGCCGAGGCCAACATCAGTGTGCAGATCGAGCTTCTGAAGGATTGTTCTTCTCTGCTGGCCGCCACGAAGGCTGCTCTGAAAGCCCTGACCGAAGTAACCGAGAAGGCAGCAGCCACGACAGAAGGACGGGAGAGAGCTGTCTATATTCTGGAAAATGTAGTTCCCGCCATGGCAGCACTCCGCCAGCCTGTAGACAAGCTGGAGATGCTGGTAGCCAAGGATATGTGGCCGATGCCGTCTTATGGGGATCTGCTGTTTGAGGTATAGGTTTATGCAATTTTACAGAAAATAATAAAATAAATTGAAAAAAACCTGTAACATTGCAAAAAAATGAAAGTTTTATGATTTTACACTTGATTTTTGAAAAAAAGCGGTGTAAGATATTAGCATATTTGAAAGCGATGTGAACGAGGGCGTTCCGGTTATAGCCGGAGCGCCCTTTTTTGATCGGATTCTATTACAAGCAGAAAGGTGGAGTCTATTATGAGTGAATTTACGAATGTAGCTGAAATCTTTGGTTCCAACGTATTCAACGACGCGGTGATGCAGGAGCGTCTGCCGAAGAAGGTGTACAAGGAGCTGAAAAAGACCATCGAGGAGGGCAAGGAGCTTGACCTGGCCACAGCCGACGTCATTGCCCATGAGATGAAGGAATGGGCCATCGAGAAGGGCGCTACCCATTACACCCACTGGTTCCAGCCGATGACCGGCGTGACCGCTGAGAAGCACGATTCCTTTATCAGCGCCCCGGATAAGAACGGCAAGGTGCTGATGAGCTTTTCCGGCAAAGAGCTGATCAAGGGCGAGCCGGACGCGTCTTCTTTCCCGTCAGGCGGACTTCGCGCTACCTTCGAGGCCAGAGGCTATACCGCATGGGACTGCACCTCTCCCGCATTTGTAAGACAGGATGCAGCAGGCGCAACCCTTTGTATTCCGACCGCGTTCTGTTCCTATACAGGCGAAGCGCTTGACCAGAAGACGCCGCTCTTACGTTCCATGGAAGCCATCAATACAGAAGCGCTGAGACTGCTGCGTCTCTTCGGAAATACCACATCCAGGAGAGTGACCCCGTCCGTAGGACCGGAGCAGGAGTACTTCCTGGTAGACAAGGCAAAATATCTGCAGAGAAAAGACCTGATTTACACCGGCCGTACCCTGTTCGGAGCCATGCCTCCCAAGGGACAGGAGCTGGATGACCATTACTTCGGAAACATCCGTCAGCGTATCGCAGCCTTCATGAAGGAGGTCAACGAGGAGCTGTGGAAGCTGGGTGTCACAGCCAAGACCCAGCACAATGAGGTAGCTCCGGCGCAGCATGAGCTGGCACCGATTTACGCCGAGTGCAATGTGGCCGTAGACCACAACCAGATCGTTATGAAGACCCTGAAAATGGTGGCCTGCCGTCACGGACTGCAGTGCCTGCTTCATGAGAAGCCCTTTGCAGGCGTCAATGGTTCCGGTAAGCACAACAACTGGTCCATCACCACAGACGACGGCATCAATCTGCTGGATCCGGGCACCACACCTCATGAGAATATTCAGTTTCTGCTGGTACTGGCCTGCATCCTGAAAGCCGTAGATACACACGCAGATCTGCTCCGTGAGTCCGCAGCGGACGTCGGAAACGACCACCGTCTGGGCGCAAACGAGGCGCCGCCCGCTATCATTTCCGTATTCTTGGGCGAGCAGCTGGAGGATGTGGTAGAGCAGCTTATCAGCACCGGCGAGGCGACACACAGCCTGAAGGGCGGAAAGCTGGAGACCGGCGTGAAGACCCTGCCGGATCTGACCAAGGACGCCACCGACCGTAACCGTACTTCACCGTTTGCCTTCACCGGCAACAAGTTCGAGTTCCGTATGGTAGGCTCCAAGGATTCCATCGCGGCTCCGAACATCGTACTGAACACCATCGTGGCAGAGGCGTTTGCAGAGGCCTGCGACGTGCTGGAGAAGGCAGACGACTTTGAGATGGCTGTACACGACCTGATTAAGAAGTATCTGACTGAGCATCAGAGAATCATTTTCAATGGAAACGGTTACTCTGACGCCTGGGTAGAGGAGGCAGAGCGCCGCGGACTTCCGAACATCAAGTCTATGGTAGACGCTATCCCGGCCCTGACCACCGACAAGGCCATCGGTCTGTTCGAGAAGTTCCACGTATTCACCAAGGCTGAGCTGGAATCCCGTGCGGAAATCCAGTACGAGACCTACGCAAAGGCCATTAACATCGAGGCCAAGGCCATGATCGATATCGCAAGCAAGCAGATTATTCCGGCAGTCATCAAGTACACCAAGTCCCTGGCAGACACCGTGAACTCCGTAACTGCAGCAGGCGCGGAGGCAAGCGTACAGAGCGAGCTTCTGGCTGAGACAAGCGGCCTGCTTTCTGATACCAAGGTAGCCCTGCAGAAGCTGATGGACCTTGACAAGAAGTCCGAGGAGGTTCCGGAGGGAACCGAACTGGCACACTATTTCCACGAGGAAATCGTACCGGCTATGGCCGAGCTTCGTGCCCCGGTTGACGCTCTGGAGATGATCGTCGACAAAGAGATGTGGCCGATGCCGTCCTATGGCGATCTGATGTTTGAGGTATAAGTAGTACATAATATAGGAAAGAAAGGGAGCTTCGCCGTCAGGCGAGGCTCCTTTTTCGGGCTGTTTCGCACATTTCCCTTGCGTCCGTGTACGCCCTTTGCTATACTTAAAAATAGCGCACAGACGCGAATTGTATAAAGAAAGAGGTGGGAAAATGGTAGAATTAGATCAGTTTAAATATACACTGAACGGCTATCAGGGACCATTAGTAGAATTGAGGGATTCACTTTGACCTGGCTAACAAGGCAAAGCGAATCGAGGAATTAGAGAGAGAGATGGAGGCTCCCGGCTACTGGGATGACCCGGAGAAGTCCCAGGAAGGCATGAAGGAGCTGAAAAACTTAAAGGACGAGGCAGAGGATTATCACGCCCTGGAGCAGCAGTACGAGGACATTGAGACACTGATTGAGATGGGAAATGAGGAAAATGACCCGGAGCTGGTGCCGGAGGTCCAGGCGGAGCTGGAGGCCTTTGCAGCCAAGCTGGATTCCATGACCATCAAGACCCTGCTGTCCGGAGAATATGACCGAAACAACGCAATTCTGAAGCTGAACGCAGGCGCGGGCGGCACCGAGAGCTGCGACTGGGCGGGCATGCTGTACCGCATGTATACACGCTGGGCGGAGCGCCACGGCTTCACGGTGGAAGTGTTGGACTATCTGGACGGAGACGAGGCCGGTATCAAGTCTGTGACCTTTCAGGTCAACGGTGAGAATGCTTACGGTTATCTGAAGTCCGAGCAGGGCGTCCACCGTCTGGTACGTATCTCCCCGTTCAATGCACAGGGTAAGCGTCAGACATCCTTCGTATCCCTGGACGTTATGCCGGATATCGAGGGTGATATCAATGTGGAAATTCGTGACGAGGATCTGCGTATCGATACGTATCGTTCCAGCGGCGCGGGCGGCCAGCATATCAATAAGACATCATCGGCCATCCGTATCACCCATCTGCCTACAGGTATCGTGGTACAGTGCCAGAATGAGCGTTCCCAGTTCCAGAATAAGGACAAGGCAATGCAGATGCTGAAAGCCAAGCTGTATCTCCTGGAGCAGCAGAAGAATCAGGAAATGCTGTCCGCGGCGAGGTTAAGGACATCGGCTGGGGCAACCAGATTCGATCCTATGTAATGCAGCCCTATACGCTGGTGAAGGATCACCGCACCGGTCAGGAAATCAGCAATGTGAACGCGGTCATGGACGGCAATATTGATCCGTTTATCAATGCGTATCTGAAATGGATTACGGTGAAACCGGAAGAAGAATAGAATATGCGCATTTTCAGATGTAGGAAATTCGTAAGAATTTTCTACATCCTTTTACTTGCAATCTTAGCTGTAGTGTGATACGATTCTAACAGTTTAATCCACGACAGACACACAAGTGTTTCCGGATAACGAACATGGAGGGAAAAGATGTCAGAAAAAAGCAAGTATTTTGTAGTCACACAGAAGGCAGTCCCCGAGGTACTTCTGAAGGTGGTAGAGGCCAAGCGTCTTCTGGACTCTTCCAAGGCCATTACCGTGCAGGAGGCCACAGACCGGGTGGGTATCAGCCGGAGCTCCTTCTATAAATATAAGGATGATATTTTTCCCTTCCATGACAATTCCAAGGGAAAAAGCATCACCTTTGTATTGCAGATGGACGACGAGCCGGGACTGTTGTCCCTGGTACTGAAGACCATCGCGGATTATAAGGGCAATGTCCTGACGATCCATCAGACCATTCCGATCAACGGCGTGGCTTCCCTGACCCTGACGGTGGATATTCTGCCGACCACGGGGGATGTATCGTCCATGATCGATCAGATAGAGAGCCAGCCCGGCATCCATTATCTGAAGATCTTAGCAAGTGAATAGAGGTTCACAAATAAGATTAACAAAAGGAGCAAAAGACAAATGATTCAGATAGCAGTTATGGGCTACGGCACCGTAGGTTCAGGCGTGGTAGAGGTCCTGAGCACCAATCAGGCATCCATTGATAAGCGAGTAGGCGAAGAGGTTCGCGTCAAATATGTACTGGATCTGCGTGATTTCCCGGGCGATCCGGTAGAATCCGTTCTGGTTCACGATTTCGAGACCATTGTAAATGATCCCGAAGTAAAAGTAGTGGTCGAGGTTATGGGAGGCGTGGAGCCTGCGTATACCTTTACCAAGCGGTGTCTGCTGGCTGGAAAAAGCGTATGCACATCCAACAAGGCCCTGGTGGCAGCCCACGGTGCGGAGCTTCTTCAGATTGCGAAAGACAAGAACCTGAACTATCTCTTCGAGGCCAGCGTAGGCGGCGGCATTCCGATTATCCGTCCTCTTCAGACCTGCCTGACCGCAGATGAGATCGTGGAAATCAGCGGTATCCTGAACGGAACCACCAACTATATCCTGACCAATATGACCTACGGCGGAGCAAGCTTTGATGACGCGCTGAAGGACGCCCAGGACAAGGGCTATGCGGAGCGCAATCCGGAAGCGGATGTGGAAGGCCACGACGCCTGCCGGAAAATTGCGATCCTGACTTCTCTGGTAAGTGGTCAGAGAGTGGATTTCGAAGATATCTATACCGAGGGCATCACGAAGGTAACCGCTGAGGATATCAAGTATGCCGATAAGCTTGGACGCGTGATCAAGCTTCTGGCCATGAGCAAGAAAGAAGCAGACGGCAAATATTATGCTATGGTAGCGCCGTTCCTCATCGACGCAGCCAACCCGCTTTACAGTGTAAACGGCGTGTTCAATGCTATTTTCGTAGAGGGCAATATGCTGGGCGATTCCATGTTCTATGGAAGCGGAGCAGGCAAGCTCCCCACCGCCAGCGCTGTGGCAGCCGATGTGGTAGACGCATGCAAGAACCTGAACGAGAATCTGGGCTTTTACTGGAGCGATGAGAAGCTGGTTCTGGGCGACACCAGAGACGACAAGAGACGCTTCCTGGTTCGCGTGAAGGGCGACGCCCAGGCGGACAAAGCGGCTATGGAAGCCCTGTTTGGACCGGTTGAGGTTGTAGACGCAGACCTGGCAGGTGAGTTCGGTTTTGTGACGGTCAGCTTAAGTGAAGCAGAGTACGCGGAGCGCGCCGCGAAGAGCGACAAAATTCTGAACCGCATCCGCGTGGAGGGATAGAAGGCCATGAAGTATGTGATTGTACTTGGCGACGGTATGGCTGACGAGCCCATTGAGGCTCTGGGAGACAGGACGCCGCTGGAATACGCCGAGACGCCGACCATGGATGTATTGGCGAAGAAGTCCGAGATTGGACTGGCACACACCATTCCGGAAGGTATGAAGCCGGGCAGCGATACGGCGAACCTGTCGGTACTGGGATATGACCCAAAGAAA
>USDU01000137.1 GCA_900553635.1 uncultured Lachnospiraceae bacterium
AGCTCCGCAAAAGGAGTCCACACATTCAGAAGTCCCAGTTTACGTAATTTCAGGCAGAAATCCACATCATTTAAAGAGATCACAAAGCTCTCATCCAGACCGCCCACCTGCTCATACAGGCTCTTGCGCACCAGCAGACAGGCGCCGGTAACCGCCGTCACATCCTGGGCGTAGCACAGGCGTCCCATGTAGCCCAGATGCATCTTATCATCCTTGTAATGGGTGTGGCCCGCCGCCCGGTGAGCGCCGAGGCCGATGACGATGCCCGCATGCTGAATGGTATTGTCCGCATAGTAAAGCTTACCGCCGACTGCAGCCACATCTGGCCGCTGGGCGTACATCAGAAGCTCCTCCATCCAGTCTCTGGTGATGACCTTCATATCATTGTTCAGGAGCAGCACATACTTGCCGTTGGTAAAGCTTACGCCGAAATTGTTGATTTTGGCATAATTAAATTCGCCCTCATATTTGACGATCCGGATCTTCGGATTGTGCTCCAGGGCTTTATAGTAATCAAAG
This sequence comes from uncultured Lachnospiraceae bacterium, assembly GCA_900553635.1. The sequence goes on from USDU01000137.1 coordinate 520, forward strand.
ATCTCTTTTGTCTCGCTGTTATTCTCCACAATGACAATCTCGTAATTCTCATAGGTGGACTTATTAACGATGGACTCCACGCAGCGGGACAGATCCTCCATATGATCCTTATTCGGAATCACGATGGAGATCAGGGGACGCTCCAGCAGCGGATAGCGGATCCGGAAAATCGTCGGGAACGCCCGGGTGCTCTCCACCTTTACGTCCATACCGTATACATCCATGATGTGATCGTGAACCGCACGCTTGGCCGCATCCACCGCATAGGTCTTGGCGTTGATATCCTGTGCCACACTGGCCTTATGGGAGCGCCAGTAGTAAAGGGCCTTCGGCACATGGTACACCAGCTTCGCTTTGCCGGTCAGCCGCAGGATCATATCGTGATCCTGGCTTCCGTCATACTGGCTCCGGAAGACGCCTGTCTCGTCCAGCAGATGTCTGGAAAAGGCAGAAAAATGACAGATGTAGTTATTGCCGCGCAGATTGTCGATGGCGAAATCCGGCTTGAAGTGCAGCACGATCATGTGGTCAATGCTGTCGCCCTCAAAGGTGATCTCATCGCAGTAGATATAATCTGCATTTTTCTCATTGATGACCTTTGCGTATTCGAAAAGCACCGCCGGATGCAGAATATCATCGTGGTCCAGCAGGGCGATATACTCGCCGGTGGCCATTTTCAGGCACTCGTTGGTGTTGCCGGAGATCCCCTCGTTGTGCTCCAGCACCTGATATTTGATACGCGGATCCTTCTCCGCGTATCTCTTGCAGATCTCACCCACGTAGACATGCTCACTGTCGCTGCCGTCCGCCAGACACAGCTCCCAGTTCTGGTAAGTCTGAGCCTGTACGCAGTCCAGAAGCTCTGTCAGGAACTTCTCCGGCGTATTGTAAAGAGGCGTCAGAATACTGAACTTAATCATCCGCGGGAATACCGTTTCTCGCTGAGCCTTTGCTTCCTCCGGACTCGGGAAGCTGGCAGTGCCGTGGCGCTTCATATTCTTTCGCTCCTGCAGCTTGCTTCTTACCTTCCGCATAATGCCCGGGATAGAACCATAGCGTGTCAGACGATCTCTGGTTTTCTCATAGAAATGAAGACCCTTCCGGAGGGGTATCGCCAGCTTCCAGGCAAAGCTGCCCTTGATGCGGTCCAGCTTGAAATTCAGCTCCTCAATCTCCTTTTCGGACTCCTCAATTTTACTCACCAGGACCTCGGTCTTTTCCCGTTCTGCCTCGTAAAGTTTTTTATAATCCATTTGTTCCTGATCCATATTCTGCTCCATAACTTTCCTCGTTATTTACTCCTTCGCGTTCGGATCCTCGTAGGCGTCGCAGACTTCCTCCGCCTCGCCGATCATCCGCACATGTCCCCGGTCAATCCAGATGGCCTTGTTACAGATCTCCTTGACCTGCTCGATACTGTGGGACACAAAAAGAACCGTAGTATTGCGATCCATCATTTCCCGGATACGCTTTTTACATTTATTCTGGAACTGATAATCGCCGACAGACAGAATCTCGTCGATGATCAGAATGTCCGCGTCTACGATGGTCGCGATGGAAAATCCAAGGCGGGCCAGCATACCGGATGAAAAATTCTTGATAGGCACATCCACGAAGCGCTCCAGCCCCGCGAACGAGATAATATCGTCGAACCGCTCCTCCAGCATCTCCTGGGAATAGCCGATGAGCGCGCCGTTCAGGAAGATATTCTCCCGGGCGGTCAGATCGTGGTCAAAGCCTGCTCCCAGCTCAATCATGGGGGCGATGGTTCCGGTGGTCTCCACCGTACCCTTGGTGGGCTTTAAAACGCCCGCGATGATCTTCAGCATGGTACTCTTTCCCGAGCCGTTCATGCCGATGAGACCCACGGAATCGCCCTTTCGAATCTCGAAGCTCACATCGTTCAGCGCCCAGAACTCCTCGTAAAAGAGCTGGCGCTTCAGCATCTTGATCACGTATTCCTTGATGCTGTCCACCTTTTCTCTGGAGAGGTTGAAGCACATGGATACGTCTTTGACTTCTATGGCATTTTCTAACTTCATACTGCTCTCCTATATCTTCAGAATAAACTTATCCTGGGATTTCTTAAATACCAGGGAACCAATCACCAGCGCAATCACGCACCATACGATACTCTGCACATGGAGAATCCAGGGCGCTGTCACACCATCCAGCACCACTGCGCGGAAAATCTTGATAAACGCAGTCAATGGATTGGCATTGATGATAAAGACTGCCCACTTGGGCGCGCCGTCCAGGATGGACATGGGGTAAATGACCGGAGTCAGATACATCCATGCCGTGGTCACAACACTGTACAAATGCATTAAATCACGGAAGCTTACTGCAGCCGCAGATAAAAACAGACTCACGCCTGTGGAAAACAAAAGTACATACAAAAGCGGAAATACCGCCAGAAGCACCGTCGGCGTCACGCGGGAGCGTGTAGCCACCATCACAATTACCAGAGCAATCATGGAAGACAGCAGGTTGACACCGCTGGACATAACCTTGGTAATCGGAAACAGATACTTCGGCACATACACCTTTTTAATCAGTTCGCCGCTGTGGACGATGGAGCCCATGGCGATACTGGTCGATTCATTAAAGAAGTTGAAGATGACCTGGCCGCACAACAAATATACCGGGAAATTCTCCACATCTCCGTAACGGGAGAAAAAGTAGGAAAATACAATAGACAGTACTGTCATCATCAGAAGAGGATTCAGTACCGTCCATAAAAGGCCCAGCACAGAGCGTCGGTATTTAGTTTTGATGTCCCTCATGACCAGCTGGTCAATGAGGGCTCTGTATTTAACAAAGACACTAAGCAAGCTCACGGCGGTATCCTTTCTGAATCACACGGTTGATCACGGCAATCAGCACAAAGGCTCCCAGAAATACCATGCCGAAGCGGAAAAAGCTGAAGCACAGCACCTGATCGTTGGGCCGCGGTGTGGAGTAATAAGCGTTATTAAAGATGAACAGCTCACTGCAGAGAGCCAGATAGACAGCCGCCAGGAAGGTCAGAATATTGCCCTTGCCGAAAATCACCTTCATGGGACCCTGAGCGTCATGCTGCAGCTTCCAGATGCCGGAGGAATAGATATCCTCAGCCTCCACCTTCAGCCGCTTATTTTCCTTCTCCAGGGCATGATTTTCCTTCATGGCGATATCCAGTTTGCCCAGAAGCTGCGCCTTCTCCTTCTCGGAAACACTGTGCTTCTTGATCTCCTGCCAGTATTCCTTCTTGTCATTGCCCAGCTCCAGTACACGGAAGGTCACCTTCGCGCTTTTAAGCTTCAGGCACAGAGCCTCGTCCACAAAAAACTTCGGGTCGTTATGCAGATAGACGAAGATGGGATCAAAATCCACATCACTGTTGGTCTTGATCCGCTCCATCTCAATCTGTTTGGTCTCATCATCCTCATAGGTCAGGGCCAGGTTCTCCAGCTTCACCATGCTACTGTCCTCCAGCAGCGGGTCAAACCGGAAGCCACAGGTGTGCTCAAAGCCTGTCAGGTCAAAGTCCAGAGTTACGGTCTCACCCAGGGCACAGGTATAGGGCACTGTCAGGGAATCCTCCGGACGGAAATCCTTACCTGTATCAATAAATACCTCTGCTGTCAGCTGTACACTCTCACTCATCTTATTTCTTCAACTCCTTAATTCCGCCCCATTTCTGATCCTTCTCAGAAATTGTCAGCTCCATTCCCTCCGGGATCGGCCACTCCACGCCGATATCCGGGTCGCTCCACAGCAGGCCGCCCTCATCGTTCGGATGATAGAAATCGGTACACTTGTACGCGAACTCCGCGTAATCGGACAGCACCAGGAAGCCGTGGGCGAAATTCTTCGGGATGAAGAACTGCTTTTTATTTTCCGCGGAAAGCAGTACGCCGTACCACTGTCCGTAGGTGGCGGATCCCTCGCGCAGGTCTACGGCCACGTCGAACACTTCGCCGCTTACCACGCGCACGATCTTATCCTGGGGATGGTTAATCTGGAAATGCAGGCCGCGCAGTACGCCCTTCTTGGACGCGGACTGGTTGTCCTGTACAAAGGGCATATCAATGCCTGCTTCCCTGTAATCGTTGTAGTTGTATGTCTCCATGAAATAACCGCGCTCGTCGCCGAATACGGTCGGAGTAATCACCTTCAGACCTTCGATCGGGCAGGTCTCAACTGTAATCTTTCCCATTTTTCATTGTCTCCCTTGTAAGCTATTTGAAAAATTTATAATCCGTTGGCCACATCGATCAGATACTGGCCGTATGCTGTCTTCAGAAGCGGCTGTGCCAGCTTCACCAGCTGTTCCTTGTCGATAAAGCCGCGGCGGTACGCGATCTCCTCGATACAGGAGATGTACATACCCTGACGCTTCTGGAAAGCGGCTACGAAGTCCGCAGCGTCGAGGAGCGCGTCGTGATTGCCGGTATCCAGCCATGCAAAGCCGCGTCCCAGGGTCTCTACCCGCAGGGTTCCACGGCGCAGATACTCGTTGTTAATGCTGGTGATCTCGATTTCACCACGTGCAGAGGGCTTTACGTTCTTGGCGATCTCTACCACGTCGTTGTCGTAGAAATACAGACCCGGTACCGCATAGTTGGACTTGGGATTCTCCGGCTTCTCTTCAATGGAAAGAGCCTTGCCCTCCCGGTCAAACTCTACCACGCCGTACTCACGGGGATCCTTTACGTAATAACCGAAGATGGTAGCGCCGGTCTCGCGCTCCGCCGCGTTCTTCAGAACTCTGGAGAAGCTCTGTCCATAGAAGATATTGTCTCCCAGAACCAGGGCTACACGGTCGTCGCCGATGAATTTCTCACCGATAATAAACGCGTCAGCCAGTCCTCTGGGGCTCTCCTGTACCGCATAGCTCATCTTCATGCCCAGCTGGGAACCGTCGCCCAGAAGCTCCTCGAAGATGGGCAGATCGCGCGGGGTAGAGATAATCAGCACCTCACGGATGCCCGCAAGCATCAGGGTGGACAGCGGATAATAAATCATCGGCTTGTCATATACCGGCATAATCTGCTTGGAAATCGCCTTTGTCAGCGGATAAAGTCTTGTTCCGGAACCTCCGGCCAGAATAATTCCCTTCATTTGTAATTTTCTCCTATCTGTTCCGTTCCTTATTTATTCTTATACATCTCTTCGTAGTATTTCTGATAATCGCCGCTGGTTACGTTCTTCATCCAGTCCTCATGCTCAAAGAACCACTGGATAGTCAGGCGGATACCGTCCTTGAACATGGTTTCCGGATACCAGCCAATCTCCTCTTTGATCTTGTCCGGAGCGATGGCGTAACGGCGATCATGACCCTTACGGTCTGTCACGTAGGTGATCAGATCCTTGCTTACCAGCTTCTTTCGCGGATCCTCGTCCGGCAGCATCTCCTGCAGGGTCTCCAGGATGATATTAATAATCTCGATATTCTGCTTCTCATTGTGTCCGCCGATGTTGTAGCGCTCGCCCAGGCGGCCATTTTCCTGTACCATGTCGATGGCCTTGGCGTGATCATCCACATACAGCCAGTCGCGTACATTCTTGCCGTCGCCGTATACCGGGAGCTTCTTGCCCTGCAGAGCGTTATTGATAATCAGCGGGATCAGCTTCTCCGGGAACTGATACGGGCCGTAGTTATTGCTGCAGTTGGTGATGTTCATGGGGAAGCGGTAGGTATCCCAGTATGCCTTTACCAGCATATCAGAGGATGCCTTGCTTGCGGAGTAGGGGCTGTGCGGATCGATAGGGGTGGTCTCATAAAAATAAGTATCGCCCTCTTCCAGAGATCCGTATACCTCGTCTGTGGATACATGCAGGAATTTCTTATCTGCCTTGAAGGTGCCGTCCGGCAGCTCCCAGGCTTTCTTTGCCGCGTTCAGCATTACCAGGGTGCCCAGTACGTTGGTCTCTACAAAGATCTCCGGGTTCACGATACTGCGGTCCACATGGCTCTCTGCCGCGAAATGTACCACGCGGTCGATGTCATTTTCCGCAAAGATCTTCTCAATGGCCTCGCGATCGCGGATATCTGCCTTGATAAAGGTGTAGTTGTCCCGATCCTCGATGTCCTTTAAGTTCTCCAGGTTACCTGCGTAGGTCAGCGCGTCCACGTTGATGATGCGGATCGTGTCGCCGTACTTGCGGAACATGTAGTGAATGTAGTTGGAACCGATGAAGCCGGCTCCTCCGGTTACAAGATAAGTTCTCATTTTAAAAAATCCTCCGATTTTATTCTTATTTTTCTTCATAGTTATTTGCAGTATAGCATTATTTGCCGTCCATGGCAAGGATTTTAAGATTTGACGCCTGTTTGTAAAAATGTCAACATTAAATTCGACATTTTTTCATGTTTTTATCGTTTTGCCGTT
>USDU01000138.1 GCA_900553635.1 uncultured Lachnospiraceae bacterium
CAGGCCGCCGTTGTATACCAGATTATAAGCCTGCTGGGAGGTGTATCCCTTGACCTCCTGCAGATCGTTGATCACCTGCGCAATGGTCGCGTCCACATAATAGGAATAGACGCTTGCGCTGCTCTTGGTCTCATTGGTGGTCTGAATGCGGTCATAGACGTCATCCGCCATGGCCTCCTGATATTCTTCCTCGCTGATATCACCGCATTTTTTCATATCTTCCAGTACAATCTCACGCCGCTTGGCATTCTCCTCCGGATCTGTAACCGGATTGTACTTGGTGGGGCTCTTGGTGATACCCGCGATAACCGCAGCTTCAGAGACACTCAGTTCGCTGACGTCCTTATTGAAATAGCGGTTGGCTGCCGCCTGAATACCCAGAGTATTCTGTCCTAAATTGATCGTATTCAGATAGGCTTCCAGAATTTCATCCTTGGTCATGATCTTCTCAAGCTCCAGAGCCAGATACTGCTCCTGAAGCTTACGCTCAATCTTCTCCACCAGCGTATCCTCACTCATGAAGTCAAAGACACTGTTCTTCAGAAGCTGCTGGGTAATGGTGCTGGCGCCTTCGGTTTTCCTGAAGCCGCTGGCGATCCCCTTCATGCCTGCTCTGATGATACCCTTCAGGTCAATGCCGTTATGCTTATAAAATCGCTCGTCCTCTACATCTACAAAAGCTTTCTGCACATGCTCCGGAATATTGTCAATATCCACCCAGACACGGTTGGATCCCGCTGTGATAAGCTCTGCCATTTTATTTCCATCAGAGTCTACCATGACGGACTTGTATCCTCTCGGAATCACACTGGTGCTGTCAATATCCGGCGCATTGTCGATGACTCCCTTGACGATTCCGATTCCGGCGCACAGACCGATCACGCCTGCTGCCAGCAGGCAAACCAGAAATGCTTTTATAAAAATTACGCTGGCCTTTTTACCGGCCTTCGCGGACTTGGAGTGCATAGACTTCTGCTTTTTCGAAGTACTGCGTTTCCCGTAATTCATGTTTTATCCTCCTATACATCCAATCATTATATCAAAAAGTAATGTCAGAATAAAGAGTTATTTGAGAAATTCACAGTTTCTTAAGCATTTCCCCGCGTCTGTCCCTTGTGCGGAGACGCCTGTTTATATTATAATAATATACACTGTAAAAATTTAATATCTGTGACAGCTTTCGACATTCTTTTTTCAGGTATTCCTGTATAATTTTTGAAAACCCGGCACAGCCCGACGCAAAGGAGATTATCATGCAAAAAGAATACCTGATTGAAACCCGTTCTGTCACAGACGAAAAAGGAAACCTGCTGCACCTGAAATATTATCTGATAGAGGAAGAACGGCCCGTATCACCCGCCCCGCTCTATCGGATCTGCATTAAAAAATCACTGACGGAGTATCCCGGAGTGGAGGAGGCGGAAAGCACGCCGCCCGTATCAGCTTCAGAAAGCCGGGCCCGGGAAATGCTCCGAAGTCTAATAAAGAATGCAGTGACGCCCGTATGTCTTCTGGAAATCGTGGACGATATGATGTCTCTGGAGAGCGGACAGGCTTCCTGAAAGGAAGTAACATGTCAGAAACATACCGTTTTGCATATGAGGGCGGTGTGGGTGAGCTTGTGGAAAAAAAATCCCGTTTTATCGCCACAGTAACCCCCGTCACCTCTGAAGAAGAAGCCCTTCGCTTCATCGAACAGACAAAGAAAAAATACTGGGATGCCCGTCATAACTGCACAGCCTTCACCATCGGCAGCCGCCACCAGCTGACCCGCTGCAGCGACGATGGCGAACCGGCCGGAACCGCGGGCCGTCCCATGCTGGACGTCCTCTTAAAAGAAGATATTCACAATGTGGCCGTTGTCGTAACCCGCTATTTCGGCGGCACCCTGCTGGGCACCGGCGGACTGGTGCGCGCCTATTTCGGGGCGGTTCAGGAGGGACTCCGAAACTCCGTGATTCTTACCCGTCAGTCCGGCGTACGACTGGAGATCCGCACCGATTACACAGATCTGGGTAAAATTCAGTATCTGATGGGACAGGAACAAATTCCGACCCTCGCTTCCGATTATACCGATTCCGTCTATCTCGAAGCCCTGGTGCCTGTCAGACAGCTGGAGTCTTTTTGCAATGCCCTGACGGAAGGAACTGCCGGAAAAGTATCGCTCACAAAAGGAGACCCCTGTGATTACGCCCTGAATGACGGCGAATTGCTTCTGCTTGATAAGGGGGAGCCTGTATGAAGACCTTTTCCCCCCGGTTCCGAAAAGCACTCCCGGTTCTTCTGATTACTGCCGCCCTGGCGCTCTCACTCTCTGCCTGGGGACTCTGGAAATACCGCTTCTCCCGGCTTGAAGCTCCTCTGAAACCGCTCTGTATCAATGAGCTCTCGGTTTCCAGCCTCGCCACGCAGGTCGGCGGTTCCACGATATACGAGGATTACATCGAGCTCTACAATCCCAATAATAATACAATTTCCCTGGACGGACTGTATCTGTCTGATACCTCCGACTACACGCTGGCCCCGCTGCCCGATGTCACCATCGGCCCCGGCGCTCATCTCTGCATCTACGCCGCAGGGCAGGATGGCTCCGTGCCTGAAGGGCAGCTTTCTGTCCCTTTCAGTCTCTCTGAAAACGAAACTGTCTCACTGACACGTTTAGAGGAAAATACAGCCGGTACAGCATCCTCCGTTTTGCTGGATACCGTCTACATCCCCGATTCTATGAAAATCGGAGCTGTCTATGCACGCACGGAAGACGGCGGAGAAACCTTTGCCCAGATGAGACCCTCACCCGGGACTGCCAATCAGGAGGCTGCCCTTGTACTCGAAGATCCCACATTTTCACAGCCAAGTGGTTTTTATGAAGACGCGGTTTCTCTGCAAATCAGTTCTTCCAGCGGCACTACGGTTCATTATACGCTGGACGGAAGCGACCCGACGACGGACTCTCCCCTCTACAGCGGCTCGTTGACACTGATGGATCCCAGCTCTCATTCCGATCGCTATGCCTCCCGCACTGATATCACCGAAGAAAATAGCGGATACCTGCCACCGGATTCTCCGGTCGATAAGGCTGTGGTACTGCGCGCCGTCGCTTTTGACGCCGCCGGTAATTCCAGCAATATCACTACGGCCACCTATTTTATCGACTTTGATCAGAAGGATGGGTATGAAAATGCTGCTGTGTTTTCTCTCGTGACGGATCCGGACAACCTTTTTTCTTCTGAAACCGGTATTTACGTCCGCGGCGCCCTGTATGATGACGCCATGGAAGCCGGACTCATTTACAACGGCCTTCCATGGACCTATCTGACCGAATACACCAACTATTATCTGGAAGGCGCAGAAGCTGAACGCCCGGTCTATATCCAATTCTTTGACGCCTCCCGAGAAGAGACGCTGGCTCAGGACTGCGGTATACGGATTCGTGGCAATGAATCCCGTCATTCCCCGCAGAAAAGCTTCTCCCTGTACGCCAGAAGCCGCTATGGTTCCTCTTCCTTTTCGCCTGTTTTCTTTGATACGGGCATTTCCTATCCGAATCTGATACTGAACTCCGGCCGTCAGCTAAAGAAGATCTTTTTCTTTTCCCTGGTGGAAGACCGCGATACGGCCATTCAGCAATATACTCCCTGCCAGGTCTTTCTGAACGGCGAGTATTGGGGCATGTATTACCTGATGGAAAAATATTCCTCCGATTATCTTGCAGGACATTACGACGTAGCTCCCGACAATACCCTGCTCGTCAAGGATACCCGCTATGTGGAAAATGGCAGCCCTCAGGATATTGCCCGCTACAAAGAACTCCGCACCTTTCTCGCGGAGCAGAATCTGGCTGATCCGGACGTCTATCAGGAGCTTCTCACCAAAATGGATATGCAGAGCTTCATCGACTGGATGTGTACCAACATCTACATCGCCAACACCGATACCAAGCCTCTGGGTGGAAATGTCCTCACCTGGCAGACACTCACACCGGAAAACGATGCCGAGGGCGACGGACGCTTCCGCTGGGAACACGTAAAAGCGCTTCTGGAAAATCTTGAAGAACAGCATGCCTGGGCTGACACAGGCTGGATGCGCTGGAACACAGCTCCCCAGACAGGCACCTTCGAAGAACAGACCGCGGAGCTCCACACATTCTTCGAGCACCGTGCCGAATACATCCTCCCGATGCTGGCCAAACATTTTGGCCTGCAAGGGCCATTAGTTGACATAACTTTATCTTCTGTTCCGGACAAGCAGGGCAGCATCAAACTGAATACCATCTCCCCGGATCTTTCCGAAACCGACTGGAACGGACAGTATTACACGGATTATCCCATGACCGTAAGGGCGGACTCCGCCAAAGGATATCGGTTTGTACGCTGGGAAGTAGATGGCGGAGAGATTGTTTCCGGTGATGTAAATGATCCGGAAATCCAGGTTCATCTGTCCGGAGACGTCCGCATCACCGCCCATTTTAAGAAAGAAATCAAACTTTTACATGCTAAGGAGTAATGACTTTGAAACAACTATCCCCCCGCCGGAAAACGATCGTCTCCATACAACTCGCCGGTATTACGCTCGGTCTGGCTCTGCTTGTCGTTCTGGGCTTCAAATACCGCACCGTCAGCTACACGGAGCCGGTTCTCTCCCTGAAAATCAATGAAATCTGTGTCGCTAATCCGGGAACTCCGGTCAGCCACGGCGTCACCTACCAGAACTATCTTGAGCTGTACAATCCCACCCGGAAAACCATTTCCCTGGCAGGGCTTCGCGTCGGCACCGATTCCGAAACATCAGATATGCTGCTTGTGGGGGAAATCGCGCCGCATGGCTATGCCTGTATCTATGCTTTGAGCGGAGACGCTCCCGCCCCGGAAGGCAGTCTTGGCATCTCCCTTGATCTCTCCAACGCCAAAACTGTCACAGTCACCTGGGAAGAAATCACTGTTCTGACAACCCTGAAGACCGAACCGACTCTTCCGGTGGATGCCGTCACGCTGCCTGCCTCTCTGACAGCCGGGACCGTTTACGCCCGCACGGAAGACGGCGGAGATGATTTTGCTGAACTGCGCCCCACCCCCGGCTCCTCCAACACAGAAGCACACCGGCTTCTGTCAGAGCAGCCGGTCATTGAGACGCCCAGCGGCTTCTATCAAAACTCCGTCACCGTCTCTATGTCCGTCCCGGATGGGCTCACCATCCGCTATACCCTGGATGGCAGTGTGCCCGATGAAACCTCGCCGGTCTATGACGGCTCTCTGACTTTTACCGATCCCGGCAGTCAGCCCAATGTCTACTCCGCACGGACCGATATCGCAGCCGAGACCACCGCCTATCTTCCGCCCACAGAAGCCGTAGACAAAGCAGTCATCCTCCGCGCCGCAGCCTTTGACGCAGACGGCAATCAGAGCAATCCGGTGACCGCCACCTACTTCATCAACCTGGACCGGAAAGAGGGCTACCAGAATGCCTGGATCGTCTCCCTGATTTCTGAGCCCGACAACCTTTTCTCCGACGAACGTGGTATCTATGTCCGTGGATCCGTCTATGAGCAGGCTCTGCAGGATGGCATCATCTATGAAGAATTCCCCTGGATTGATCTGATGGATTACATGAACTACCACCGGGAAGGCTCTGAGTCCGAGCGGCGCGCGCAGCTGACCATTTTCGACAGCGAGAGCACTGTCCGCATCGATCAGGAATGCGGCATCCGCATACGCGGCAACGCCTCCCGCAGCTTTCCGCAGAAAAGTTTCACCCTGTTTGCCCGCAAACGCTACGGGAACAATACCTTCGCCTCGGTTTTCAGCGATCCGGACGAGACCTGTCCGACCCTGATTCTGAACAACAGCCGTACCCTGACTAAGACCTTTTTCTTCCGTCTGGTGGATGACCGCAACACCGCCGGACAGGAATACCGGCCCTGTCAGCTCTTCCTGAACGGAGAATACTGGGGCATGTACTATCTGATGGAAAAATACTCCGCTGAATATCTGGAAAATCATTATCAGGTACCGGCGTCTGATATTCTGCTCATCAAAGACAGCGAAGAAATCCAATCCGGCAACGCCGAAGACTACACCTGCTGGCAGGAAGTCCTGGACCTCTTCCGGACGGATCTGTCTGATCCGGATAACTACACAGCGCTCCTGGAAAAAGTAGACATCCAGAGCCTCATCGACTGGCTCTGCACCAACATCTACATTGCCAACACCGACACCCGCCCTCTGGGCGGCAATGTCTACACCTGGCGAAGCATACGCCCCACCGGCGAAGATTACAACGATGGCAAATGGCGCTGGATCCTCTACGACCTGGACGACGCCCTGGCCGTGGGAACCGAATATGAAAATAACGAGCCCTGGAAGATGGACGCCTTCACTGACCACGCAGGCTACTACCCGGCAGGACTTCTGGACACGGAGCCCCTGCCAGGCCTCATGCGGAACGAAGACTTCCGCCGTCAGTTCGTTCAGACCTTTCTGGACATGACCAACGAAAACTTCGATGCAGACCGCGTCAGCACCCTTCTGGACGAACAGAAAGCCAGCACCTCCGACCAGGCAGCCATCAGCTGGCAGCGCTGGAACGCGGAGCTCTGGCATGATACCTACGACGCCCAGATCGAGACCCTGCGCACCTATTTCGAGAACCGCCGCGAAGTCGTCCTCGCCCAGCTGGCCGACCACTTTGACCTGAACGGCGAATTAGTTGACATAACTTTAAATGTTCGCACCGAAGGGAGCGAAGATGAACCCGGCGGCACCGTCACCCTGAATACCCTCACTCCCGACCTGACCACATCCAACTGGACCGGCCAGTACTACACCGATTATCCGGTGTCCTTACAGGCCCTGCATGCCAAGGGGTATCGGTTTGT
>USDU01000139.1 GCA_900553635.1 uncultured Lachnospiraceae bacterium
CAGCTTCTTTACGCCTTCCGGAGCTGCGATAACGCACAGGAAACGCATATTCTTTACGCCGCGATTCTTCAGCATCTGGATCGCCGCGATGGCAGAACCGCCGGTGGCCAGCATCGGGTCTACTACGAATACATCTCTCTCGCTGCAGTCCTTCGGGATCTTGCAGTAATACTCTACCGGCTCCAGTGTCTCCTCGTTTCTGTACAGTCCGATATGGCCTACCTTCGCGGACGGAATCATGGTCAGAACGCCCTCTACCATGCCCAGTCCCGCACGCAGAATCGGGATCACGGCCAGCTTCTTACCAGCCAGCTCTTTTACCGTGGTCTTGCAGATCGGCGTCTCGATCTCCACGTCCTGAAGCTTCAGATCCTTCGTTGCCTCATAGGTAATCAGCGCTCCGATCTCGCTGACCATATCGCGGAACTCTCTGGTACCGGTCTCCTTCTTGCGGATAATTCCGATCTTATGGGCAATCAACGGGTGATCCATTACTACTACTTTTGACATTTCTTTTGTCTCCCTTTTCTACATGATAATTTTATTCGTGCTCGATTTTACTGATTCTTCTGGCGTGGCGCTCTGCTCCGGAGAACGGAGTGTTCAGGAACGTGTCCACGATCTTAATCGCCAGTCCCGGCCCAACCACGCGGCCACCCATGGCCAGAATATTGGCGTCATTGTGCTGTCTGGTTGCCTCTGCGCAGAAACAGTCGGTACACAGCGCCGCACGGATTCCTTTATAACGGTTGGCGGTAATGGAGATGCCGATGCCGGTTCCACAGATCAGAATTCCCTTGTCGCACTCTCCGCTCAGGATGGATTCTGCCACCACCTTTGCGTAATCCGGATAATCCACAGCGTCCTTTGCGTTGTCACAGCCGAAATTCTTGTATTCCAGACCATTTTTGTCCAGATAGGCAATCACTTCCTGCATCAGATCGTATCCGCCGTGATCGCAGCCTAATGCTATCATTTGTTTGTCCTCCTATGACATCTTCTCGTTTTTTCAGACTGATATGTCGATCAGTCCACAGTTCTGGGTAAATTATAGCATTTTTTTACCGGAATAGCAACGAATTGTTCATATGATTTATTCCATATTATGTAAACTTATTTCCCCATCATTTTTTATTCAGATATTTCAAAATTCCCATCTGAATGGCCCATACAAGCTTCGCCTGATAGTCCTCATTCCGGAGCTTCGCGCACTCCTCCCAGTTGCTTAAGAACCCGCATTCCACGATGACTGTCGGTGCCTCCGTCTTTTTCAGAAGATAATAAGTGTCATTGGCCTTGGCCTGCCGGTGGTTCGTAGGTTCCGCCACGCGCACCAGCTCTTTTTGAAGAATCTTCGCCAAATCCTCACTCTCCTTTGAAGTCTTGTAATAGAATACCTGCGCACCGTGAATGCTTTCTTCATGGTAACTGTTCTGATGAATACTGACCACGCAGGCCGGTTTTTCTTTGTTGATCAACTCACATCGCCGCCGCATATCCTGTACCTTTTTATTGGATGTCCGCTCGTCGTAGAGGCCGCCTGCGTCTTCTCTGGTCATCAGCACCGCCACATCCTGCTGCTCCAGCAAATCCCGCAGGGCCAGCGCCATTTTCAGATTCAGGTCCTTCTCCTGCACGCCGTCCACGCCGATTTTTCCCGGATCGTCGCCGCCATGACCTGCGTCGATAATCACCAGCCGGGAATCCGTTCCTGCAACCTGTTTTGACACTGCCTCCCGCAGACCGCCGCTTCGCCCGCACACTGCGGCTGCCGTAAGAACCAGCGCCGCCATCAGGATTCCCAGCCTGTGCTCCCGGCCCTGAAATACCCCTCCCAGCCTTGCCGCCCTTCCTTTCCTATCCTGTATTTTTTCAAAAAAACCCATAAAAAATCCGCCATATATTCTGTTTTTAGAATATATGACGGATTCAGTTCATTCTTGCCACATAACTGCTCTATCTCTCATTAAAACAGCTTCGTACTCTCCAGCTTCTCTTCAAAATGCTCGTTCCACTTGATAATCGGCAGTCTCAAAACCAGTCCGAGAAGCAGTGACGGAATCAGGTACAGGAGCAGGGTACCCAACTGTTCCCAGTAGTAGTTGCCGTAGAAGCCTGCCACACACTCACGCATGGCATTCATGCTGTATACAAAAGGCAGGGCGTTGTACAGCTTCCGGAAGAAAGCCGGCGCCAGGTCGATGGGGAAGTTTCCGCCTGTTCCTGCCACCTGCAGAACCATCAGGATAACGCTGACTGCCTTTCCGATGTCGCCAAAGGAAATGCACAGGGTGTAAATCAGGTTTACATAAACCAGACTCGTCACCCAGCCTGCCAGCATGAAGAGCACCGGACTCATACACTGGATTCCCAGGAAATACAGGTCGCCCAGGCAAATCAGAGTCGCCTGCAGAAGTCCCAGAATCAGGAACAGCAGGTATCTGCCCAGATATTTCTGATAATTCCTTACCTTTGTAAGACCGATAAGCTCTTTCTCCTTCACGCCTGCCTTCAGCATAGCCGCCATGACCACGCCGCCCACCCAGATGGCCAGGGTGGTGTAGAAGGGAGCCATGGCAGAGCCGTAGTTCTCCACCTCATAGACATGCTCTGTAGTCAGTTCCACCGGCGTGGAGATAAAGCTGCCCACCACATCCAGATCCTCGTCCAGCAGAGAATCTATGGTGTCCAGGCTGTCGCGATCCTTCTCGTTACGCAAGCGGTCAGCCAGATCGGTGAGATCCTCTGCGCCCTTATTCAGGATAACTCCGGAAGTCTTCAATGTCCGCTCCAGCTTTGCCAGATCCGACTCGGTAGAATCAGAAAGCTTGTAGACGCCATCCAATCCCTCATCCATGGAATCCAGAAGAGAGGAAACCTTGGAATCCGCATTTCCTACGGAATCCGCCAGGTCGTCCAGAGCGCCTTTGACGTTGTCCTCGTAGTCTTTCTGGACGGTGGCTGCGCTATTCACCATTTTTGTCACCAAAGCGTCCAGCTCTTTCTGGGCAGCTGCCGCATCGGTGGTCATGCTGCCTACGGATGTAGATACCTGCGCAATCGCTGAGCGCAGACTCTTCATCAAAATAATGGTATTATTCAGGTCACCCGCCACTGCATTGAGACCCGCGTCGGTTCCTACCGCTGATACCAGGCTGTTGGCTGCATCCGTCAGCTTTGTGGCGGAATCACTGTAGGATGTAATCGACGCCTCCAGTTGTGCGTCCAGACCTGTCAACGTGTTCTTAAGCTGTGTCATGTCATTGGAGGCGGCTGCCGCCTGAATTCCCTGCTGCACAGCTGTCGCCATCTGCTTATACAGAGCAGCGCTGGATTTCAGCGCCTCGTTCAGTTGGTCTGTCGTTCCGTCCATGGCACTTTTCACATCGTTAATGCTTCCCTCGATATTGCCCAGGGAATCCAGATCGCCATCCGTGCGGTTCTGGGTGTCTTTCAGAAATGTGGATGTGGTACTCAGCATGGTCTGTGTCGCGGATGCCATACTCTCAAATGCATCCACGGTTCCTGCTGCCGCCACCAGATCCGCAGAAATATCGTCCAGATTGTCGATCAGGTTATCCACCAGATCCGACTGGTCCGCCTCATCAGCCACATTTACCACGGTTTTCATGGCTTCTAACGCCGCCTTGGAAATTGCCTTCACAAATTTCTCGCTGACCTCTCCCTGTACCGCGTCTGCCTTTTTCTCCGTCACGATGGAAGCAATGGCGTTCTTCTTACCATTCGCATAGTACAGAAGCTCCGGATTTTTCAGATTCTTATTCACCGAGAACAGCGTCATCATATCCGCGCTGAAGCTTTCCGGCACTACGATGGCCGCGTAATATTTCCCGGACTTGGTTCCCTCGACCGCTTCCTCGCTGTCCGTGAATACCCAGTCCATTTCGTCATTTTCATGGAAATAGGTCAGCACCCGATCGCCCAGATTGATATCCAGCGGCAGAAGTTCTCCCTGGTAGCCTGCATCATCGCTGGCCACCGCGATTTTAATATCTGAGGTATTTTCATACGGATCCCAGCTTCCGCCGATATTGAACCAGGCATACAGCGTGGGCACCACCAGAATACCCACCATGATAATCATGGCAATGGTATTTCCTTTTATTTTACGTATATCTCTCAAAAAAATCTGTATGATGTTTCTCATGCCTGCTCCTCCTTTATCGCTGCCAGAAGCTCTCCGTCAGAGAGACCCATCAGTTTCAGCTGCTTCTGCATCCGTTCATGGTGATATTCCAGCCAGATCAGATACATGGACAGGCCAATCAGTGCGCAGATCCACAGCACCAGGAATACCAGCTTGGATTCTACACTGAACATCAGTACCAGGAAAATCAACGGCACAATCGCCATAGCCAGAAAGCCGAAGCGTTTCCGTCTCTTATAGTTCTTCTCAAAGCGCCGCGCGCGTTCAGTATATTCCTCTCTTGCCTCGCTGTCGCTCTGAAGCGCCCTCGCCACCAGCTCCGGCGTCAGATCTGTCGTCTTATCATTTTCCTCATAGATAATCAGATCTGCCTCTGCCAGCTTCCGGTCAAACAGAGCGTTCAGATTCAGGAGCAATGGCCGCAGCACCAGTCCGATAAACAGGGAGAGCAGTAAGTATGCCGCCAGGATTCCGATATTTTTCAGCCAGGTATTATAATACATGCCACCGATGCACTCACGCATCGCTGTATTGCTGTAAGTGAAGGGCATCAGCCGGTAAATGGCTCTGTAGAAGCCACCCATCATTTCCACCGGGAAGGTTCCTGTGGAGCCCGGAATCTGGATGATAACCAGAAATACGAAGATGGCGCGGCCAATGTGCTTAAATGCCGCCGTAATGGCGTAAATCAGGCTCAGATAAATAAGACCCGCTATGACTCCCGTCAGGATAAAGAGTCCCGGATGGACACACTGTACCTTTAAAAGATACAGATCGCCCAGACAGATAATCAGGGACTGTACCACCGACAGAATAATGAAAAGAATCTGGCGTCCGAAATAAGCCTGGTTCAGGGTGAATTTCTTCACCTTCTCGTCCTCGTCCACCTCCTGTTTCAACAGCGCAATCAGAACCATGCCGCCAACCCACAGGGCCAGATTGGTATAGAACGGGGTCATACCGGAGCCATAATCCTCTACCTCATAGAAGGTCGTTGTATTCAGCTCGATCGGTGAAGTCATAAATTTGGATACTGCGTCCGGATCCACATCCTGCAGATCCAGAATGTCCTTGTATGCGTCAGACGCCCGCAGTGTCTCCAGATCGTTCTGGATACCTGCCAGCCGCTCATCCAGGTTTGCCAGAGTATCGCCGGTCTTGCCCAGTGCCTCAGATCCCTCTGTCAGGCTTTTGCTCAGCTGATCCATAACGCCCTGCATCTGATCCGCCGTAGCGGAAGCATCCTCCAGGGCCGACTTCAGATCGCTGCTGACACCGGATACGGTATCCAATGCGGAATGAAGACCCGGCATCAGATTTCCATTCAGACTGGAACGGAAATTGCGCAGGGTAGTTTTTCCCTGAGTCAGAATTGTATCCATCTGAGTCTTAGATGTACTGATAGTTGACATAATAGTCTGGAGTTCTCCGGTCTTGGAGTCCAGCTCGGTAAGCTGGGCCGCCATGGCGTCGCTCTTCGGAATCAGTTCGTTCTGGAGAGTCGGAATCAGGACTTCAGAAATCGTGGTGATCGCATTATTTAGGGTATCGAGCTGTTTTTGACCCTCCTCCACCTGTTTAGATACTTCTTCTTTTTTCTTTTCGCCAGCTGCTTTTTTCGCTTCTACAACTGCTTTTTCGCCTTCCAACTTCTCCTTATATGCCTTCGTTGCTTCGTACTCCGGAGTTCCTTCTTCAAGGGTAGCCAACTTCTGCTCGCACGCTGCAATACCTGCTTCATATTGCTTCAGTCCGGCTTCCGCTTCTTCCAGCCCAGCTTCAATCTGTTGCAGTCCCGCTTTGCCAAGTGCAAGTTTATCCTCGCCTTTTTTCTTCAAACCCTGCATCTGCGTCAGAACGCCCTGCAGCTGTGTCACCGCGCTCTGTCCATCCTTGCTCATATTTTCCGCAAGGCTCTTACCGGTACTCACTGCCGTTACCGCCTGATTGGCTGTAGACTCCAGTCCGGCCAGTTTTACGGAAGCTGTGGTATAGACATTATTCAGATAAGTTTCCCCATCACTGAGGCTCTGATCAAACGTGCTTCCAAAGGCCCTTACATTCTTCCGGCTGCTTTTCAGCAGATCCTTCGCGTCCTGCAATGCGCTGCTTCCTGCATTCGCCGCTTTTACTGCTTTCGTCAGGGTCGTCTTGCCGTGCTGAATCTGCGTCGTCCCCTGGCTGATGGTTGACTGGAAATCCTCCAGCACCTGCCGGTACTCCCGGAAATTGTCTCTCGCATCGGAAATCATACTGAGAATATTGTCGTTGGTGGTCTCCAGATCATCCGCCAGAGATCCGCCCAGATCCCGCAGCTCCTCCGCAATGGCCTCGGAAGCTACCTTATAGAATTCTTCCTCAATCTTGCTCTGAATGGTGGTAGAGCCCGTGTTCGTGATCTTCGGCGCTACCGCGTTCCGCTTCTCATTTACATAATATGTGATCTCCGGACCTCCGAGGGTTCCGTCCTCAATCTGCAGCAGATCCGCGCTGAAGGTTTCCGGTATCACAATAGCAGCGTAATATTTTCCCGATTTTACGCCATCTACCGCATCCTCCTCGTCCGTAAATACCCAACCCAGATCGTCATTCTCTTCCATCTGGTCAAGTATCTGCTGCCCCGCGTCCAGGGTTCGCTTTTTGTTCTCGGCCCCCACGTCATTGTTGGCTACGGCCA
>USDU01000140.1 GCA_900553635.1 uncultured Lachnospiraceae bacterium
ATGAGGTTCTACGCTTCACTGCAGGTACTTTTGCCTCCAGTGAAGACCTTTCCGTCTCCGGCAAGGGTTTCATAAGCTCCCGTATAAAATATCTCGCTCCGATATTATAGGCTGCTGACAGGTCGCAGTTGTATTGTTTTCCTGTTGTAAAGGTACACAGGCTGTGGTTCTCCTGGTTTCGTGCCACTATCCCGCTTCCGTCATAAGCCAGCCTGCTGGTATTGCGGGCGCTGACTCTGGATACACGGATTCCGCTCCTGTGAGCCTGGTGTTCACACAGCTTCTGGATATCCCGTTTTCTCCACATATGAAGCCTTTGCTTCCTGCTCCCTGTCTTCTTTCCCTGCATTTCCAGATACTCAAAGACAATCACATCTGCCTGATATTCCCGGGCATAGGCCGTAATGGCACCGGATACTTTCCGGGACAATTCCATATTCAGCCGCTTTGCGTATGCCCAGCGGCTATGAATCTGCCCGGCTCCATGCTGTCTCTGGAATCTGCGGATTCTGCCAAGCACCCGGTACAGCCGGTCTTTATCACTGGGGAAGCTTATAAACCTTCGCCCCAGAACAGTTCCGTCTGCCCGCATGATCGTACAGACCGCATCCGTATTGATTCCCAGATCCACACTGCAGATAGTCTGAGCTTTTACAACCGTTTTAGACAGGTTTTTCTCTTCTGTATAAGAAAACCGCAGAAAATATTTGTGATGCCGTTTCTCCAGAGTGGGGGCAGACGCTTTTTTTCCTGTCCAATGCTTTCTAAGGTATTCCATATCCGTATGTAACAGTCTGACCCGGAACCATTTCCAATCATGGCCATCATACAGTTTCAGATACTCTGCATCCTCTGTCTCCCCTGCTTCCTTGTACATCACATCCCGGTAAAATACGGGCATGGCATGGTTTTCCTGTGTAAGCTTCGGTTTCCCGGTCAGCTTTCCATTTTCCCACAATTCCAGCCGCGTCTCATAGGAAGCTACACTTCCCAGTGCATGCTGAATCGCAGAACGCCTCAGATAGGACGGAAGTTTTGGAAAATGCAGGTCAAAATCGTACCGGGCCTGATTCTTCTTTGTCCCGTGAACCAGATGCTCCGCTTCATTAAACCGTTTCTTTGCATTCGAAATTTCGGAAAGTTCACCCCAGGCTTCCGTATATACCTGAATCAGATAACTGACTGCAAAGCGGTAAATACGCAGCGTATGGCGGATGGGAATATTCTGTTTTCTGATTTCTACACCATAGCTGGATGTTACCTGCATACACGACCTCATTCTCCGTTTTAGTAACTCTTCGTTTTCTCTTTTTCTTTCTGGCCTTCGATATAGGTTAAAATCTGCTCCCGGCTCCGGTCACTGACCGTCACCGCACAGTAGGAGGGGTTCCATAAATGACCGCCCCACAGCTGCTTCTTTAATTCCGGATGGGACAGGAACAGCTGCCTTGCCAGATTTCCTTTCATAATCTTGATCATGTCGGAAATAAAAAACTGCGGCTTACAATTGAACCTTTTTCCGGTATTTTGTACACCAGATAAGATGATACTGCAATGAGTACACATAGCCTCTACCATATGAAAGTGTGTTTTCTTCGATAGTAAATATATTTTTTTCCATGTTTCGATTATACCATATGTTAGCCAGGGAGTAAACACCAGTTCGATAACTTAGCAAAAAATTTGCCCGCCTAACTCATCACTAAAGTAACGAGAATGCGGCGGGCAGTTATTCAATTAACGTATTGATGGATATTACATTCATTTTCTATCTCACCTTGTATCGTTTTTACCAGTTTATCACGCTTACCCGGGTTCCGCAAGTTTCACTACATTTTCTTCTTAACTTCTATTCTTTCAGATTGCCCTTCCGGATATGCTCTTTCAGGATCTGATCCGTCACCTGATAGAGCTTCTCCGAGCCCTGTCTGGTCTTTTGCTGTCTGCCATAGACCTGCTTTGCCGACACGCCGTGTTCTCTCCAGTCTCTGCCTCCGTTGCTGTTGTTTTAAGCGCTCGTCCATAAGTTTTTCTTCTTTATTTCCATAAATAGCGGTATTTATCCATCTGCAGATATAAGATCGATGCTACACGGTTACGAATCTCTTCTTCATACCCTACTGCTTTTTTCAGCAATTCCGCTCCCTGTTTTTTGTAAAATGGAATCTGAGATTTCGACCGTAAAGCCTTTCCGATACATCCAGCTGTTCATCAAAATCTGCACTGATTGTTTTTGCTTTTACTTCCCTCATCAACACTACCGGATCTTCTGACATCGGATAGTCCATTGACATATCAGACAACAACGCGCCGCCATTGTCAAAAACCGGGCAAAGGGAAAACCGGCCCTCTCCGTCCATTAAAACTGCCATATTGTGCGTGTGCCGATCTTCATTTAAAAATAACGCATCTATGGTAAACAGCTGATTCATATAGATTCCGAAATTCCGAAGCCCTGTGACGCGTTCCACCTGCTCCACCAGAAATTTCATCCTGTCTCCCCCTTTCCCTTTTCTATCCGGAGCCAGAAATCATCCTCCGCCATTCTTCCTTCCGTCTTCTGAATAATCAGATAGGGATCATAAAAGGGCAGCCCCAAATCCTGAAGCACCAGCTTCATCTTGTCTCTGCTTTCCGGAAAACAGCGCGATTCCAGAAACGCGCGATAATCATCCATATCCGGATGTTCCTTTTTTCCAAACGCCCGGAACATTACATTGTCCGTATAATTTTTTATCTGAATCAGGTTCTTTGTTTCGTCTACATCGATTAAAGTACAGTACTTTTCTTTATACATGTACCACATTCTGACCGGCAGGTTTTGCGAAGGGATTTCCAGTTCTTTTATATAATCCATGTTACGCTCCAGAAGCTTCATAAGCAAGACAACCGGTCCGCTTGCAGGTTCTTTTTCCCAGCGTTCCACTGTCTTTTTGGAGCAACCCAGCAAACCCACAAATCCTTTCTGTGTGAGATCCAGTTTCTTTCTTATTCTTTTCATTTCTTCGGTTGAAATTGTAGCCTCTACGGCAAATCGTTTTTCTTCCATCATTCTTCTCCATGTCCTGCCTCTTTTTATGTACTTTATCACATTTTTTTACATGTAAAGAAAAGTCGTCAAAATGACGACTTTTCTTTGTGTATCATCGACATTTTGACGACTTTTCTATTTTTCATTCACTTTTTCAATCCGGTATGCCAGTCCGATCTGGGCCGGGTCGGTCTCCTGGATGTAACCGCTAAACCAGATCTCCACAGTGTCGCCGGGCTGCACTTCATCCATCAGATTATCTGCGGAAACCACATAGTCGCCTGCGGACATTTCCTGAAAGCCGTCGGCCACAGCGATGTAGGTCACCAGAAGATTCCCCTCGTTTACTTCCTTTACCTCAGCCGTGAAATGCAGTACCTCCGCCGGGATCGACGTGTCCACAGAATCCACATTCCGGAAGATATGGGGTTCGTCGTCCCAGTACACAAGCAGGGTGTCGTCCGCGCCGAACTGGTAGCCATACCCTTTTCCGAAATTGGCTTCATCGTCTTTGGCAGGCAGCTGGGTGCTTTCCACTGAAGTGGTAATCTTTCCATCCATATTACCGCAGCCAACCATGCTGCTTAAGAACCCGGTATCCTGGTAAATGACGCCGTTCACCCGGACACAGGGCGCATAAGCCACCGGGCGGGATTCCGTGAGATCGGGCAGTGTGGCTGCGTCACCGGAACCATCTGTGCTCTCCTCCTCAGACACTGCATCGCCGGTCTGTACCTGGGGCTCGGATCCGACGGTGTCCTGAGTCTGCGCGCCTCTGGCGCAGGCTGTCAGAAATGTGGCTGCGGCGGCTGTTATCAGTAACAGACTAAGTCTTTTTTTCATAGGATAATCCTCCTTCCCTTTACTTATATAAACGCTTCTTCTTCAGGTTTACTACAGAAAAGCAGAATTTTATCCCGCAGATTTACAGTTCATGATAATAGGGACAGATATCGTTACTGAAGTTCCTTGCAGACGTCTACCCACCCAACGGCTCCCGCCACCTCTTCCAGTTCCGGAATGGTAAGCTTCACCGCGCTGTGATCGTCCCCTGCTGCCGGATACACGGTCTCGAAGCGGCGTAGGCTCTCATCCAGATAGACCTTCACACCATCGTTGATGCCGAAGGGGCAGACCCCGCCCGGAGCATGGCCGATCCACTGTTCTACCTCTTCAAAGGGAATCATTTTTGCTTTGATATGGAATGTATCTTTATACTTGCGGTTGTCCACCCGGGCTGTACCCTCGGTCAGAATCAGTATGGGCTGATCCTCCTGTAAAAAGGACATGGTCTTGGCAATCATGCCCGGCTCCACCCCCAGGGCCGCCGCTGCCTCCGCCACGGTGGCGGTGGACATCTCCAATCGGATAACATGGTCAAGGAATCCCTTTCTTTCCAGATATTTTTCCGCTCGTTCCTGCGACATGGTTCTCGCTCCTCCTGTTTTTGCGCTTACTTGTATTTGAACATTCCGTTTTATTCTACCACGCTGACGTTTAAATGCAAGCCCGCGTGTATCCTACAAAGCAGGATTCCCAGCTGCTGTGCCATAAAAAGCGGAATCGAAGATTTCTTTCTCCGATCCCGTTTTTATCAGGTGTTGCCCCTCTCTCAATTCTTTTATGTAACGTCTACTTCTTCTCTCCTGCCAGCTTCTCTGCAATCACGTAGATCACAATGGTAACTACCATATCCGGCAGCGTCTTCCACTCGAAGGCTCTTTTGCTCTCTGCCTTTTTCAGAATAAAGAAATCCGCAATCTGAATGGCAATCATCGGCGCAAAAACAGATCCGATGAAATACAGGAAGTCCGTGATATCGTCCATGGGGAACAGGATGGCTCCTGCAATACCGATCACAGTCACCACAACCGCTACCCATTTTCCATGGATCTTCTCTCCCAGAGACTCGCTGGAAATACCTGCGGAGTACGCGTCCAGGAAGGTGGTGGTCACGGTGGAGAATACAATGATCAGAAGGCCTGCGATACCCAGTCCGGCCTTTACCATAATCTGCGCGATATCCGACTCTCCGGTAAAAATCGCGGCTCCCATACCAATCACATACATCCAGCAGCTTACCAGACCGTAAACGACTGCGCCAAAGGTCACACCTTCCTCTCAGCCTGTATACAAGCTCCCGTCTGTTTTATTGTCTTTTTGCGTTATAGATCGATTTTCATAAAAGAACAAGGTCTTTTCAAAATTTTCCTGTACAGTTTCTACTACATATCACCTATACAAGTTCAGCCTGGCGCTTTTCCATTTTTCGCATATAGAGAAACCAGACCACAAAGATCGCGCCGCCCGTACATACCCAGGAGGCTACATAGACATTCATCAGTATATCATAGGTGGGGAACCATTTAAATACCGTCAGAATCCAGATCATACGGAATACAACCGTTCCCAGAATTGTGATAATAGAGGGTTCCAGGGATTTTCCCATACCCCGGAGCGCCGCGCTCTCCACCTCATAAGTGGCTGTCAGTCCCTCCAGCGAGCAGACATGATGCATCCGCACCAGGCCATAGACCGCCACACTGCTGCTGACGGTATAGATTCCTACGAAAAATTCGTCCCAGATCATAAAAATAATGCTCAAAATCTCGGTAAAGCCCATTCCAAACAGCATACAAAGCCAGAAGATCCTTTTACAGCGCTTCAGATTCCCCGCGCCAAAATTCTGGCTGGTAAAGGTTACTGCCGCCTGGGCAAAGGCGTTGGCAATATCATACGTAAAATATTCAAAATTCAGCGCCAGGGAGGATCCCGCAATGGCGTCCTCTCCAAAGGAATTGATACCGCTCTGGATAAATACATTGGACACGGAAAAAATCGCGCCCTGGATGCCCGCCGGAATTCCAATCAGCAGTACCTTTTTTAAATCAGCGCCGTCGATACACAGCCTGTGGAAGCAGAATTGAAATTCATCTGTTCTTGCATGGAGATGAACCATTACCAGCACTGTACTCAGCACATTGGATATAACCGTGGCAATGGCGACACCTGCCACGCCGAGACCAAATACGATGACCAGCAGAAGGTTCAGAACCACATTTAAAACGCCGGACAGGATCAGGTAATACATGGGGCGTCTCGTGTCGCCATAGCTTCGAAGAATGGCAGATCCAAAATTATAAAGCACCATGAAGGGCAGTCCGATAAAATAAATGCGGATATATAATAATGCCTCATTGATGACTGTTTCCGGAGTTCCGGAAGCCTCCAGCACCAGCCGTGCCGTCAGCATACTGACAGCCAGCAAAATCATTCCCAGTATTGCCCCGAAGGTCATAATCGTATGCACCATCCGGCTTATGCTGTCCCGTCTTCCCTGGCCGATCAGATTGGCCAGGGCCGCATTGGGACCCACCGCCAGTCCCACAATCAGATTGACAAAAATTCCCACTAATGCCACGCAGCTTCCCACTGCCGCCAGAGCCTGAGAGCCCGCAAACCGGCCTACCACCGCCACATCGGCTGAGTTAAACAGCTGTTGCAGAATACTGCTGAAAGCCAGCGGAACCGCAAACAGAATCAGCTTCCCCGCCAGGCCGCCGTTCAGCATATCCATTTCTTTTGTTTTCTTTCGTTCTTCCATCTCTATTTCTCTCCGCCGAGTGCGATAATATTTTTATGTAATAGGGGATTCCATCGGAATTTCCTATTACATAAGAAAAGGTCTCAGAATTCATCTGAGACCTTTATGCAGGAGATGGGACTTGAACCCACACAGCCTTGCGACTACAGGCACCTGAAGC
>USDU01000141.1 GCA_900553635.1 uncultured Lachnospiraceae bacterium
CCGGGAAATTTTTGGACACTGGGAAATGGACACGGTAAAGGGCAAACAAGGGGTAACAAAGTCGTGTATGCTTGTGCTTACGGAGAGAAAAACAAGAGATGAAATAATAGTGAAGTTGCCGGACCAAAAGGCGGCCAGTGTAGTAGAAGCCATTGACCGATTAGAAAGGAAATGGGGCGATATGTTCACAAAGGTATTTAGAAGCATTACCGTAGATAACGGCGTGGAGTTTTCAGACTATGAGGGGTTGGAACGGTCTGTATTACATGAGGGAGAAAAGCGGACATTTGCCTTTTATTGCCACCCTTATAGCAGTTGGGAGAGGGGCAGTAATGAAAACAATAACCGCCTTATCCGCCGACACATACCGAAAGGGGAAGATTTTGACGAGAAGCAGGACCGGGACATTGAATATATAGAAAACTGGATAAACAACTATCCAAGGGGGATTTTTGGTTTTAAGACATCCGCCCAACTCTTTGAAGAGGAAATAAGGAAACTGGCTTAGAAAAAAATTCAAAAACTTGTCGCAAAACTATTGACAAAATATAAAAAATTTAACGAAACTTTGAAAAAGCCTCCTTGCATAATCCTTCAGAACATGGTATCCTAAAAACCAATGTCGATTTTGGCATATCGCAAATCATTCCTGTGACAAAAATTTCTTATCGTAAAGCGAGGGCTTAGATAAGACGTTTCGATAGAAAGAGGTGTAAAAATGATACTGGATGCAATCCTGGACGCGCTTCTGGATACCGCGAAGACCGTGCCGTTTCTGCTGGCCGCCTTTCTGCTTCTGGAGACGCTGGAGCATTATTCCAATAACTTTATGAATCGTGCCCTGGGAAAAATGGGCAAGGCAGGCCCTCTGGTGGGAGCCATCTTTGGCTGCGTTCCCCAGTGCGGTTTCTCCGTAGCAGCGGCGAACCTGTATTCCGGCGGCGTTATCACTCTGGGAACCCTGATGGCCGTATTCCTGTCCACCTCCGACGAGGCCATCCTGATACTGTTCAGCCATCCGGGCAGCGGCCGGGTCATCGGACAGCTTCTTCTGGGCAAAATGCTGATCGGCATTGTGGCCGGATACCTGCTGGACTTTTTGCTTCGTAAGAAAAAAGAACACAAGCATATCGAAGATATGTGCCGGGGCTGTGGCTGCAGCGACGACAGCGGCATCGTAAAACCGGCTGTACGTCATACCATTCAGTTGACCATCTATGTCTTCGTTTTCACCGCCATCCTGAACATCGTACTGGGATTGGTGGGTATGGACGCCCTGACCACCTTTCTGGGCAAAGACACCTGGTTCCAGCCCTTCCTGACCGCGCTTCTGGGCCTCATCCCCAACTGCGCTTCCTCAATTCTCATCACCGAGCTCTACCTGGCCGGGGGTCTGAGCCTCGCGTCCGCCATGGGCGGTTTATGTGCCGGAGCAGGCGTCGGCCTGGCAGTCTTATTCCGGGAAAATCATCCGGCGAAGGAAAATGCAGCCATCGTAGGTCTCCTGTACCTGCTGTCCGCCGGAGCGGGCCTGTTGCTGGAATTTATTTTATAGTAGAAATCAAGACAAAGGGATTCTGTAAAAAGCAGGATCCTTTTTATATAAAGCTTCTGAAGGTAGCCAGACCGGAACAGATATGATAAGATAGAAAAAAGGGACAAAAGAAAAGATAAACGGAGGTGCCTATGAAAAAAGCAGGAGGATATTTAAAAAGCATATTGCCGCTGGTGGCTATGCTGGGAATACAATTTGCGGCTTCTACGGTTCAGATGATAAGGTTCATGGTGCAATATGGCGTGGAAGAGGGAACACAGATATACATGAACGATACCATGACGGTATTGCTGATCTCTGACGTACTGCTGCTTGGTGTAGCAGGCCTCTGGTATTATATCAGTGTGGTACGGTGGCGGGAGAAATACGGGATCCGGGAGATGTCACTGTTTCAAAAAAAAGATCTGGTAAGCCTGCTTCTGATGGCGGTGGGCGCGCAGTTTCTGATAGGGATTCTGATGAGCGGCTGGGAGGTGCTGGATCCGAAATCCATGCAGGAGTACACGGATCTGATAGAGGGCGCTGGGCTTGGAGAAAGCGGAATTTCCGCGATCCTGGCGACGGTCATCATTGGCCCGATTGCGGAGGAGTTGATCTTCCGCGGCCTGACGGTCGAATATCTGAAGCGGGCGGGAGCCTCCTTCTGGGTGATCAATATCCTGCAGGCTCTGTTTTTTGGCATTGCCCATCTCAACCTGGTACAGGGAAGCTATGCCTTTCTGATAGGCCTTCTGGCCGGATATCTGGTGCTGCGCTATCGTTCCATCTGGGCTGGGATTGCCTTCCATATGCTGTTTAACGGGTATTACCTTGTAGAACCGCTGGTAGCCGGAGCCCTGGGCTTTTTGCCTGAGGTACTGCAGGCGATCTGCCTCGTGGTATTCGGCCTGCTTCTGGTGGCGCTGCCCCTGCGGAGACTGATACGGAAAACAGAAGAACAGGACATGGAATAAAACCGAAATGGGATTTGAGAGATGACTTTTTCACCAAGCATCTCTCATTTTTTTGTCTATGTTTCCGGATTGACCGGTAGCCTGGGCTATGATACAATGATGGAAACCGGAAAACTATTTTTGGTTTCCGAGTTTCCTTTGGCAAAAGGGAAACACCCTAAGGAGGCATGAATGAGAGAGAAAATCATTGATACAGCCATAGAAGAATTTACGAAACATGGATCGAAATTTACCATGAACGATGTGGCGAAGGAATTAGGGATTAGTAAAAAAACCATCTACACCATCTTTGAGAGCAAGCAGGATGTGCTGGTGGGAATTGCCGACCGGTACGCCCGGGATTTTACCGATATGAGGGAAGCCATTGAGCAGGACGATAGACTGGATACCCTGGAAAAGCTGGAGCGGCTGTTCTGCGCGATTCCCACCAAATATTACAATATCGGCCTCAGTCGGATCTTTGAGCTGGCCCAGAAGTATCCGAAGCAGTACAGATACCTGATGGAAGCGGTGAACCAGGGCTGGATCCTTGCGGAGCAGTATCTGGAGCGGGGCGTGCGGGAAGGCAAGATCCGAAAGGATATCTCCGTTCCGGTGGTAATGGCGATGATCCGGGGAACGGTAACCTGTTTTACGGAGAGCGATATTCTCTATAAAAACGGGCTGACCTACGAGCAGGGAAAAGAAGAGATGGTTCAGATCATCTGTGAAGATTGCAGAAATAAGAAAAAGGAGAGTGAGACAATGTTTTTTCAGATTTATGGAGAAACCGCAGGCTGGCAGCTGTTAGGCTGGCTGCTGGTCTTTGCCGGACTGGTATTGATGAACGAGGTGGCAAGACGGACCAAATGGGGCGGAATCGCGTGTTTCCTGGCTCTTCCCGCAGTGCTGACGGTGTATTTTATCGCGATCTACATCGGAGCGGCGGCGGGCGCAGAATGGGCGTTGCAGAATGACACCTACGTACATATGAACAGCTGGTTCCATTACGCCAAGCTGTACGCGGCGACGGCGGGCTGTATCGGATTTATGGTACTGAAATACAACTGGGGAAAACTGGGAAAAGCGCACTGGTTTAAAGCCTTCCCCTTTGTGATTGTGGCAATCAACATTCTGATCGCGGTGGCCTCTGATTTCGAATCCGCTATCCGGGCCGGATCTCTGGCAGGCGGCTGGTGGCTGTCCTCAGAGGGCGTATGGCTGTATGGCGGCTGGTGGAATGTGCTGAATGGCCTGGCGGGTCTATTTAATATCGTATGTATGACCGGCTGGTGGGGCATTTACTCCTCTAAAAATAAGCAGGATATGCTGTGGCCGGATATGATCTGGGTATACATTCTGGCATATGACATCTGGAATTTCCAGTATACCTATCTGAATCTGCCGACCCATTCCTGGTACTGCGGTCTGGCACTGCTTCTGGCACCCACCTTTGCGGCGGCTCTCTGGAATAAGGGCGGCTGGATCCAGAACCGTGCCAATACCCTGGCTCTGTGGTGTATGTTCGCACAGGTATTTCCGCTGTTCCAGGACGCCAGCCGTTTTACTACGGTGACCTCCGTCTACGGCGAGGGCGGCATAGCCGCGGCAATGGGAAGCACTATGCCGGTTACCGCGAATCCTACGGCGCAGGGACTGATTTCTGTGATTGCGTTTGCAGTCAACGTATTTAGCTTCGCTTATATCCTGAAGCAGGCGAAGGTACAGAAGAAGAATCCGTGGAAGGAAGAGATTTTCGTGGATACGAAGGATTATCAGGAGGCAATGGCCAGAACCAGATAAGGCTTTGGAACAGTTACAGGGGCGTGCTCGGGACGGAAAAATTCCGCTCCGGGCACGCCCCTTATTGAAGAAACGGATTATGAGCCGGATTGCTTCCGGTATACCAGCCAGGAATATACGTAGAGCCAGAGGGTGCCTGCAAGAATAAAGCCAAAGGCCAGCACGGTCATAAGCCTGGAGGGGAAGACACCGGACAGGATCAGGAGAATTCCCATGATACAGAAGAGAACGCCGCCCATGGCGTGGGTTTTCTTCCAGACATATTCATTTTCCAGGGTCCAGGGCGTCTTGATTCCCATGGTGTAATTGGTGCGAAGCTGCGGCATATAGTTGCCGATGGCCAGAAAGAGAATTCCCACGGCCACGGGAACCACCTGCTCGATCCGCACCGGAAGGCCGAAAATGACAGCGTCGGTAGCCCAGGTAAGGCAGATCAGAAACAGGGTCATAGTGTAAATAAAAATATCAAAGGCCTTCTTATGGAGCGTGTAGCTTTTCCTCCTTGGATCGATATAGGGCAGCAGCTTCATGAAAAAGAACAGGATACAGGGCAGCGCCGCAAGGAACAGGGTCACGTATTTGTTGGAATAGCCGTTGACCGTCCCGTCAAAGCCCCAGTGGGTGGGGACGATGTCCGGCATTCCCGGCAGCAGGCAGGCGTGGGCCAGCAGAGAGACTATGGAAAGTCCGATAAAAAAACAATCCTTTTTCGTTAATTTCATTTCTTATTTTCCTCCTTTGGAAAAATCAAAAAACCATTTCATAAGTTCCTGGAAAACAGTCATATTCAGGCTGTAGACGATGTTCTGGCCTCTGCGCTCGTCCAGCACCAGTCCCGAGGACTTCAGGACATTCAGGTGATGGCTGACGGAAGGCTTGGAGATATCGAAGCAGCCGGCGATTTCCCCGGCAGTCAGATCTCCCTCGGTCAGCAGCTCCAGAATCCGCCGCCGGGTGGGATCTGACAAAGCCTTAAAAGCATCATTTAACATAGTTCCTCCTTTCCTGATATTCAGAAACCGATATTTAGATAGTTAGATGAATATCTAAATGTCTAAACACAAAATAGCACACAGGAATAGAAAAGTCAAGAAAATTTATAGATGATAAATTTTACATAAAGGCGGCAGAAGCTGGACACATTGAGAACAGGAAAATGTAGATTTTTCATTCTGGATGTGGTAGAGTAAAGCAGTAAGAAAAATAAAACGCGCCGGGCCGGGAGAACCCGGCAGCGGGCTCATATAAGGAGGTTATCATTATGGCAGTGATAGAGATTACAGAAGCAAACTTTGAGACAGAGGTATTGAAGTCTGACGTTCCCGTACTGGTGGATTTCTGGGCTGTATGGTGCGGACCCTGTCAGATGCAGGGGCCTATTATCGACGAGCTGGCGGAAGAGGTACAGGGCGTTAAATTCGGCAAGCTGAATGTGGATGAGAACATGGGACTGGCGCAGAAGTTCCGCGTCATGAGCATTCCGACCCTGATGCTGTTCAAGGATGGACAGGCCGCAGCCACGGTTGTAGGTCTGCAGTCCAAAGAAGCTGTAAAGAATCTGCTGGGAGTCTGAGATGGCATACGACGTAATCATAGTAGGCAACGGACCGGCCGGGTTGTCGGCGGCCCTTTACACCAGCCGGGCGAATCTAAAGACCCTAGTCATCGGCAAGGATGACGGCGCGCTGACAAAAGCGGACAGGATCGAAAACTATTTCGGCATGGCGGAGCCCATATCCGGCTGCGAGCTGGTGGAGAATACCAAAAAACAGGCACGCACCCTTGGCGCGGAGCTGATGGAGGATGAGATTTTTCATATCAGCCGGAACGGCGGTTTCCGGCTGGAAGGGCGAAAAGGCGTCTATGAAGCGAAGACCGTCCTGCTGGCTACCGGAACCGCGAGAAAGACCGCGAATATCCCGGGATTTTCGAAGCTGGAAGGCCGTGGCGTCAGCTACTGTGCGGTCTGCGACGCATTCTTTTATCGTGGCCGGAAGGTGGGCGTCCTGGGAAATGAGGACTATGCCATCCATGAACTTGGCCAGCTTCTGCCTGTAGTCGGTGAAGCTGTGATCCTGACCAACGGAAAAGCGCTCACTACAGCAGCTCCGGAGGGCGTGGCTGTGATAGAGAAAAAGCTGATTTCCGTAAATGGGGAAGAACAGCTGGAAAGCGTAAGCTTCGATGACGGTGAGACCCTTGCCCTGGACGGCTTATTTGTGGCGCTGGGAAGTGCCGGAGCCGCCGAGCTGGCCCGGAAAATCGGAGCCATGACAGAAGGACGGAACATCAAAGTGGATGAAGAAATGGCCACCAACGTACCGGGACTTTACGCAGCCGGAGACTGCACCGGAGGTCTTTTGCAGATTTCCAAGGCAGTAGGCGAGGGCGCAAAGGCTGCCATGAGTATGATTCGGTTTGTACGGCAGCAGAAAAAATAATGGATAACAAAGGAGAACGAAAAATGAAATTGATGATAGCGTCAGATATTCACGGT
>USDU01000142.1 GCA_900553635.1 uncultured Lachnospiraceae bacterium
CTCGCTTTCATAAGCCTGTGTCTGGCCGAACATGCTCTGCATTTCCTGGACGCTCTTATTCGTAATGGCTACCAGGGACGGCATAGCCGCCTCCGCGATAGCCGATACGCTTGCGCTACTGTCCGTATCGGTACCTGCAGCATCTGTGGAGCTGCTGCTGACCGCGCTTGCGATATTCAGCTCCGCTTTATCGGTGGCTGTCACTGTTCCACCATTTGCTTTGTTATACAGATAATTGCTGCCCTGGAAGGCTGTGCTTGCCAGCACGCCGAATGCCAGAGCCGTTGCCACGAATTTACTTCCCTTTTTTATGTTTCCCATATTTAAGACCTCCTCAAATCAGGTTTGTCTGCTTTGTTTCATTTGATGAGGTCATTATAAAAAACATCTGTGATGCAATTGTGGTGTTTTTATGTAGAAAATGTGGTATTCCTGTGTCTTTTCTGTGTTTTATTTTCCATTATTTGACCGGCAGTAAGAGAGAATCCTGCTTTGCAGGATTCTCCGCCGCAGTGCGATAATGTTTTTATGTAATAGGGGATTCCATCGGAATTTCCTGTTACATAAAAAGCTGACTACGATGAACACCGCAGTCAGCTTTTATTTACATATTATTCCAGTTTATTTTCGTCAGATTTGTCTTCCGGATTCTCAGACGCTTCTTCCGGCTCCGGTGCCACCATCCGATCTCTGGCTGTCTTCCAGCCGCTGTACAGCCCCCAGCCTGCCAGTCCTGCGCCGATGATGGTGAAGAAAATCATAAACCCGATCATCAGCGGTTTTTCAGAACCCGCCGTGGAAAGTTCCCCATACATTTGCCATGCCAGGTACAACAGATAGAAACCTCCCATTGCGTACACCGCTACTCTTGCTTTATCACGATTCATGCTGTCTCCTCTTTTCCGTCTTATTATGCCGGGATCCAGCGAGCCGTCAGCACATGTTCTCCCGTCATCGTCACCATAGTATCCGCCTGAATCACAACGCCGCTGTAAATCCAGCCGTCGAAGCGAAAGCCCTCTTTTTCCGGTACCGGAAGCTCCCCGTAGGCTTCGCCATAGGTCACTGTCTTATCCGGTATATATGTTTCTCCATCCAGATTTCCGCCATCCAGATCAAACTTTACCCTTACCTCGGCAGGCATCCATACTGCATAGAGAGTCATGTCGTTTTCCACTTTATCGGTAGCAAAATTCCATTCCTTTGCCAGGCTCTCATCCTCTGAGGTCACCCAACCGCAGAAGGTGTAACCGGGCTTCAATGGCGTCTCCGGCTCCTCTGCCAGCTCCCCATGCTTCAACCGCTGCACGGCGATCTCTGATCCGCCTTTTGTATCGAAGGTCACATTGTACCCCCCATGGGTGGCAAACCAGAACACCAGAATTACCACGAAACAAATCGCGCCTATAATAAATCCGTCTAAAATACGGATGGGGACATCCTTACTTCCGTAGATGCCCCTTCCGAACCATTTCTTATCTTCTGCCATAGATTTCTGTCAGTTGTCCTTTTCTGAAAATAGATTACTTACGCACCAGATACTTTCTCATATCAATAGAGCAGGCAATCAGGATAATCATACCCTTGATGATGTACTGCAGGTTCTGGTTGATGGAAAGGAACTGCAGCGCTACGAAGATAATACGAAGCAGGAATACTCCCATTACTACGCCGCTGATCTTACCGGTACCACCAACAAAGGAAACTCCGCCGATAACGCAGGCCGCGATTGCGTCACACTCGTAGTTCAGACCGGTACCTGCCTGGTTAGAACCGATACGGGCGGACTCAATAAATCCGGTAATACCATACATACAGCCTGCCAGGGTATGTACCAGAATGGTAGTCTTCATAACATTGACACCGGATACGTTAGCAGCCTCCGGGCTGGAACCTACTGCGAACATATTCTTACCGAAGGTTGTCTTATTCCACATGAACCACATGAAAATAACAACTATAATTGCGTAGAATACGTAATTCGGAATCGGAACGCCTGCTACAGACAGGTGGCTTCCGGTTACAAAATCCTTGAAGGACTGGTCAAGTCCGGAAAGCGGCTGACCATTGTTGCCGTTGATCATAATGTACATCAGCAGGCAGCCGTATACGATCAGCTGTGTTGCCAGTGTTACGATGAACGGATGCAGTGAGAATTTCGCCACGAAGAAACCATTGACCCAGCCTACCAGACCGCCCACTGCGATGGCAATCAGGATAACCAGCCAGATTGGCATAACCGGAAGATCCGGGAACATTTTTGTAGCATAAGTTACAGACTGCAGCAACGATGCGGAAATACATGCGGTCAGACCTACTACTCGTCCTGCAGAAAGGTCTGTACCGGTCAGTACGATACATCCTGCAATACCGCAGGCAATCGGAATATTTGCCGCGGAAAGTGAAATAATATTGACGATAGAATCCGGCTTCAGGAAATAGCTGTTCTTCGCCTGTGTGTAAATAATCGCCACAAGAATCAGAATATACATGGCGTTGTTGATCAGTGCCTCTTTCCAGAAGGTTTTCTTATCCTTGCTGTCCAATGCCTGATAACCGGAAATCTTTGCGTTCCAGTTGGATTTCATATTAGAAAAAACGTTCATATCGCGCCGCCCCCTTATACGTATTTCGCAGCATGAGTCATAATCTCTTCCTGCGTCGTCTCACTTGCATTTACTTCGCCTGCCAGCCGTCCGCCGGACATAACCAGAATCCGATCGCAGATACCAAGAAGCTCCGGCATCTCAGAGGATACCACGATGACACATTTGCCCTTATTGGCCAGGTCAATGATAAGCTGGTAGATCTCGTACTTCGCTCCTACGTCAATTCCTCGGGTAGGCTCGTCCAGAAGCAATACCTCTGGCTCGGTCAGAAGCCAGCGTCCCAGAATGACCTTCTGCTGATTTCCACCGGACAGGGAACGAATCTTCGTTTCCTGGGTCGGGGTTTTCGTATGCATGGCGTCAATAGACCACTGGGTATCCTTTTTCATGGACTTTTCGTCCAGCCAGAAGCCCATACGCAGATGTTTCTTTAAGCTGGAAATAACGGTATTCTCCCGGATATTCAGAATGCCGAAGATACCCGTAGCACGCCGCTCCTCTGTCAGCAGGGCAAATCCGTTGCGGATGGATTCCCGGGCATTGCGGTTCTTCATTTCTTTTCCGTGAAGCTTGATGGTTCCGGAATGACGGGTAGCGATACCGAAGATATTTTCCAGGGTCTCTGTTCTTCCGCTGCCGTCCAGACCTGCCAGACCTACGATCTCTCCCTTTCTTACATTAAAAGATACATCCTTCAGCAGGGAATACTGCGCGGTCAGGTGTTCTACCTCCAGTGCTACCTCGCCCGGCGTATTGGTCTTCGGCGGGAACTGGTTGGTCAGCTCACGGCCTACCATCAGACGGATAATCTCATCGGTAGTCAGCTCACTTGACGGACGGGTTGCCACATACTGACCATCCCGCATGATGGTAACTTCATCCGAAATCCGTAAAATCTCTGCCATCTTATGGGAAATATAGATAATGCCGCAGCCTCTGTCACGCAGCATATTTATAATCTCGAATAAATGCTCCACTTCCTGCTCTGTCAGTGAAGAAGTAGGCTCGTCAAATACGATGACCTTGGAGTTATAGGAAACGGCTTTCGCAATCTCCACCATCTGTCTCTGGGATACCGGCATCGTACTCATAATCCGCTTTGGATCTACGTCGATGCCCAGCTCCTTAAAAACAGCCTTCGTATCATCGTATATTTTTTTCTCATTTACCATGACGCCTGCAATCTTGGGATAACGTCCCAGCCACAGGTTGTCCATTACATTACGCTTCAGTGCCTGATTCAGCTCCTGATGCACCATTGCCACACCGTTTTCCAGTGCTTCCTTCGAATTTTTGAAATTAATTTCTTTGCCTTCCAGAAAAATCTGTCCGCTATTCTTGGCATACATACCAAACAAGCATTTCATCAGGGTGGATTTTCCTGCGCCGTTTTCTCCCATCAGCGCGTGGACGGTTCCCCTCTTCACTGTCAAAGAAACATGATCCAGCGCCTTGACACCGGGGAATTCTTTACAGATGTCTGTCATTTGTAAGAGAACATCATGCTCCATACTCTTCCTCCCATCTCGTTGACACAAAGGCGGACGTAACTTACGGCCGCCTTTGTTGTATCCTTACTTTGCTATCTTTTTAAATCGTTTCCTGTGATTTACTCTCCTGTGTACGGTGCGTACGGAACGTAAATCTTGTTGCTGATCTCTGCGTCTGCATTGTAGCTGTCAGTTCCGTCTGTCAGAGCTGCGCCCTTCGCTGCGTTCTGAGCCATGATGGAGATACAGTCTGCCATACCCTCTGCGTCCTGCTTGATGGTACCAACCATCTTGCCGTCGCTGATGAGCTGCTTTGCTGCGTCTGTAGCGTCTACGCCGAATACCGGAATCAGAGTGGAATCAGCTGTTCCCAGGTTGTATCCCTTATCGTTCAGTGCAGAGATAACGCCCTCAGCCATACCGTCGTTGTTGCAGATAACCAGCTCGATCATGTTGCCGTTACCCTCGTTGTACTGGGACAGGTTAGTGGTCATGTAGTTATTTGCAGCAGTTGCGCTCCATGCGCCGTCCTGGTCTACCTGATACTTGTCTGTGTTGGTCGGGTCGAAGTACTCAAGCTCCGGCTTGCCAGCCTCCTTAAGAACTGCGTTAGCGTCCTCTACTGCGAACTGAGTACGGTAAATAGCCTCTGCGTTACCAAGCTGACCCATCATCATAGCGTAGGAAATCTTGCCGTCGCCGTTCAGGTCAACCTTGTCAAAGTTCTCAACCAGGTAATCGCCGATCATCTTGCCCTGCATATGTCCTGCTTCCGGAGCGTCTGTTCCAACGAACGCGCACTTGTCATAGGAACCAAGAACCTGTCCTGCTGTAGCGTCATCCTCAACTGCTCTGTTGAAGAAGATCAGGTCAACGCCCTTAGCGGATGCCTTATCAACAACTGCCTGGGAAGCGTCTACAGAACCGGAAGTAACGATGTTTACGATCAGGATGTTTGCGCCCTGTGCAAGAGCGGTATCGATCTGCTCGTTCTGTGTGGTCTGGTTGTTGTTTGCGTCATAGTTCTGATACTTTACTCCAAGGCTGTCCAGCTTCGCATCCAGTGCGGTACGAACAGAAGAGATATATGTGTCAGAGTAGGTGTAATAGAATACTGCGATGTTAGCATCGGAGAGATCTCCGGTTGCCTCTGCAGCGTCTGCTACGTCGCCTGCCTCTGCCTCTGCAGTAGCGTCAGCTGCCGGAGTGTCCTCCTTCTTGCCGCCGCAGCCTGCCAGCATGGATACTGCCATAGCGCCGCATAATACAACTGCTAAAAGTTTCTTTTTCATAGTAAAATCCTCCCTTTATTATGATTGCAGTCACGAACTACACTCTGATTATAACAGACACCCAAACAATTCCAATGTATTATTTTCCTTTTTTAGTGTAAAATCTTACGTTTTTTGTATTGTTTCATGTTGGTTTCGTAGCAATTGACAATCAAATCAAAATCATTTACTATAGAACTATCATATTTTAAAGGAGAATTCTCTATGAAAACTACGGGGAAAATTAAAGATCTGTTACAGAAAAAAGAACTGGATTCCACTTTGCTGGATATCTATCTGGATGAAAGCCGTCTTGACTATCAGCGGCAGCGTTATATCGACGCTCTCGCAAAGTATGAGGAGCTCTACGGAGCCGGTGAAGTATCCATCTTCAGCGCGCCCGGACGCAGCGAGATCGGCGGCAACCACACGGATCATCAGCACGGCGAGGTACTGGCCGCTTCCATCAATCTGGATGCCATTGCCATCACAGCGCCGGTGGATGAGCCGGTTGTACGTGTGGTATCCGACGGATACGACATGATTACCGTATCTCTGGATGACCTGGCGGTAAAGGAGGAGCTGAAGGGTACCACCGATTCTCTGATCCGCGGCGTACTGGAGGGCATTCAGAAGCATGGCGGCAAAATCGGCGGTTTCCGGGCCTATATTACCAGCGACGTGCTGATTGGCGCAGGTCTCTCCTCTTCCGCTGCTTTTGAGACGATCATCGGAACGATTATATCCGGTATCTATAATGATATGAAGCTTTCTCCGGTAGACATCGCTATCATCGGTCAGTACGCTGAAAACGTTCACTTCGGCAAGCCGTCCGGCCTCATGGATCAGATGGCCAGCTCTGTGGGCAGCCTGGTACATATTGATTTCGCGGATGTGGCTCATCCGGTCATTGAAAATGTAAGCTGCGACCTGGCAAAATACGGCTATAGCCTGTGTATCACCGACACCAAGGGATCCCATGCGGATCTGACCCCGGACTACGCCGCCGTTCCCACAGAGATGCGGGCCGCAGCTGCTGTACTCGGTCAGGAGCTTCTGCATGGCATTACTCTGGAGCAGCTGCTCTCTCACGCTGCTGAAATTCGTGAAAAGGCAGGCGACCGCGCTTATTTACGCGCCATCCATTTTGTGACAGAAAATGTGCGGGTACAGGAAGAGGTTGCCGCTCTGAAGGCAGAGGATTTCGGCACATTTCTGAAGACCGTAAAGGCTTCCGGCGATTCCTCTTTCAAATATCTCCAGAATGTATACACGAACCATGATATCACACACCAGAACGTCTCCGTAGCCCTGGCCGTTAGTGATGCCATTCTGGGCGCAAACGGCGTCAGCC